>DAORJH010000029.1:0-11605 GCA_035438925.1 Bacteroidia bacterium
TAGACCAAACCCGGTTCAACAAAATCTTCTTCTACCAATTCTTCCAGCTTATGATAATTCTTTAAATTATTGAGAACATTCTTACCGGTATAGAGATCATTCACAAGAATACGATTCACCTCATGCAGCAGCTTTTCTTCTTCCCTCCTCTGCTTATCTCTGATCTTATTTAGTTCGTTCAATAGTGTAGCTTTCATTACTTAATAAGGAATAATCGCAATACCAATAGAGTAAGGGGTCACGCCGGAAGGTCCTTCACCGGGTTTAAAGATCTGAGTGAAATAATAAGATGCACTCAAGGCTAGATGTTCAAATCCTATTCTGAAATTTATACCATACCTCAATGGATTGATGTTCTTAATATCATAGGTTCTTACTTTACCGTCACCATCTTTCACCGACCTGAAATCATTCACCACATAACCGATCTTTCCTCCTAAATGAATTTTGAACTGTCTGTCTGTCTTCGTCCTGAATCTGAATTCAATTGGAATTTCAAGAACTTTTTGAGCATAACGATTTAAACTTACTTCGCGTTTATACGGTTCCATTCTGGTACTTACGAAAGAACGGGTACTGTCAAGTTGCCGAACAAAGTCTGCATTGCTGTGAAAATTATGGCTGAATAATCCTATACCATAGCCAAAACTGAAAGCTGATTTACCAATAGGTTTATCGAACATCAATGCAAAATTAAAACCTATGCATTTAAAATTATCTTGAACAATGTCTCTTGGCAGGCCCATCCAACCTGTATGATTGATCTCTAATATTAACCTGTCGTTTGGGTCGGATTTGTAATTCTTAAGATCAAATTCATTGTCTGCCCTTCTTTCGCCTGTTTTTCTGCTTGAATCCAGCTTACTTTCCTTTACCTGAGCTTGCGCCAGTAAACTTGACAGAAGAAGGAACAGTAATATTTTTCCCTGATACACAGAGTAAAAATAACTATTTATTCGAATGAATTCTCATTTTAATGATGAAAGGTGAATTGGAAATTTGCTTCTTCCTGCCCAAATAATTGTTAATGTTCATGAAATTTAAAGAATCAAGCTGCATATTGGATTGCCGAAATATGACATTAGTCGAGAAGTCAGGATTTTACCTCTCATAAATGCTATTTTTGATTTACACCTTCTACATATGAAAAAGATCCATCTTGTTGTTTCAATATTCTCTTTATCTATCATTTCACTGGCATTCAATACCGTTAAACGTCATAATAGCGGAGAAGTTGGTGCCACAGGTTCTCCAGGTGAGGGAACTTGTTCCGGATGTCACGGAGGCGGGGCTGCCGGCACGACTATTTCTGTAACGGCTTCTCCTTCTTTCACAAATAACACATACGATCCCGGCATTACATACTCTATTACACTTACAGTTGCTCATCCTTCTCAAGGTGCTTTTGGGTTCGATTGTGAAATCCTGAATTCAACTAATACAAATGCGGGAACTATGTCCAATGCGGGGGCAGGAGCTTCGCTGGCAAATGCATTCAATGGCAGAAGAAATATAAAACACACTACAAAAAAATCGGGAAGCGGAAGTGCATCTTGGACATTTGAATGGACTCCGCCAGTTTCGGGAGATGTGACTTTTTATATTGCAGGGAACGCAGTTAACTCGAATAATAGCACAAGTGGAGATTCACCAGCTGCGACTTCTTTCACACTCGGAAATTCGATCGGAACCGGCATTACCACTTCAGCATCCAAAGAAAATATTCTTATCAGTATTAGCCCGAATCCTGCAAGTGAATTGATACGTTTGAATTATATGCTGACACATAAATGCAGGATCAACGCAGAATTGATCGATATAAGTGGAAAAACTGTGAAAGTGTTGATGGATGAAGATGTTGATACAGGTGCGCAATCAAAGATCTTGTCAATCAACGGAATTAATTCCGGGGTTTATTTCATCAAAGTAAATTCTGACGGAGTGAAAATTAGTCAAAAGCTAATTTGCATTCAGTAGATCATTCGATCAGTAATTTACCGGAATAGACTGGTCTTCCTTTAAGTTTAAGCAAAACAAAATAGGTTCCTTTGGAATGTTCACTCAAAACAACCTTTGTCTTTCTATTGTCAATTCTTTTCTCTTCAATTATCCTTCCATTAACATCGACCACCTGAAGATCAAAACCAGCAACAGGTTCTTGTTTTAATTCCAAAGTGAACTGGTCTTTTACAGGATTCGGATAAATCGAAGCGCTTACATCATTCAAATTATTTTCTTTCACGTTGATGATATTGGTGGTGTCGGTTGAATTCCCAAAAGCATATTCTCCATTCTTTAATGTATCTATTTGAATGAAGCCGGTCTTTAATCCAGACTGGAATTTAAAGACATTCATGACCAGCTTCCAGTCATCAGCAGCATTTTTTCTGTAGAACATACGAATGCTGTCACCGTTCACAATTGTAAGCAAAGTGTCCAGGTAGGCAAAGGTTCCCAATGTTTTACTTCCGTCGTAAGTAAAACGGGCTGAAGCCTGAAAACCGTTCGAGCGAATTCCTTCTACTTTCCAATAACGCTGATTTGACAAACGATGATTCAGTGGATTGCTTTTAAATGGATCCGGCTTGACAAAATTATGCACTACCCTGATCAAGGATGAATCTGCTCCGTTGCTTTGAACACTCATTGTCATCTTTGCAAGTCCCATTGAAATATTACCCGGGGTCTTGATCACCCTTATATCTGCTGAAGTTGCATCGCTGATCTTGCTATCATAATTCAAAGCGTGATAAACAGGAAGAAAAGGTACACTTACAGTAAAATTAGAAGTTGCTCCGCTCATTGTAATAGTTTGCACAGACTTTGTCCAGTCATTCTTAAAGAAAGTTATTTCCAATGGTACAGCGGTAAATAATGATGGAGCCCCTAGCAATTTCTGCTTCACGGAAACAACAGCATTGTAGTTTGGACCACTTTGAATGTATTTTACCGAATCAATATCAAATTGTGGCCAACCCGGATTCAGCAACCAGTTGTTGAAGAAAGAAGTCAGGTTTTGTCCGCTGCTGGTTTGAAACAGATCTCTTAGTTCGAGTGTATTCACATTTTTATATTCTTTCTGAAGCATTGCATATTTACATGCATTGAAAAAAGCTACATCACCCATGTAACCTCTTAATGTGTGTGCAATATCTGCCCCTTTCTTATAAACATAATCGCCGTAAGTTAGGTTGGAAGGAACGCCGGAGATCGCTCTGAATCCACCTTCCTTGTGATGAAGATGATGTACCAATTCACTATGTTCGCTGCGGATATTTGCAAGATAAGTTGGTTTTCCATATTTCCATTCAAGGAACATGTAGGCGCTGAAAGTAGCCATCCCTTCATTGATCCACATGTCTTCCTGGGTTTCACATGTGACCAGATCTCCCCACCAGTGATGAGATAATTCATGTGCCATTAAAACAGACTCATAAGCTAAAACACCAATGAAGGCGCGAGGGTAAGAAATATTTGTTGCATGCTCCATAGCGCCTGAATTAAAAGGAACGAGACAGTAACCAAAACGATTCCACTTATAAGGCCCGAAATAATTCTCAAATCCGGCAATGCAATTGGTCAAATTAATAAAGCCCGCTTTCATGGCTGCTGTATCTCCGGCCACGCCAACCAGCGTAATTGGTTTTGGTCCGGTAAGCGTATTTACCGTCCAGTTCACTTGCTTGTACTTTGCCACGGAAACGTTTGCCAAATAGGTAGGTATTTGTTCGTTCATTACCCAGGTTCTTGTACGCTTTGCTCCGTTCACAACATCATTCATCAACTGACCATTGCAATAGGCTTTTCTGGCTGTATCACAGGTAATATTGAATTCGTATTTACTGTGCTCCACAAAATTATCGAAGCAAGGAAACCACACTCTTCCAAAGTTGTGTGGCTTGGCCGAAAATCCAACTCCTAAATTATAAGCATATTCTGCTCCTCCTGTATTATCAAAATAAAATCCTCCCCAAGAGAGATCTGACTTTGGCTGACCTTTATAATAAACGGTAATGGTGCTGGTATCTGCAACACCTTTCGGACTAATAAAATTGATCTTTATGACTGTATCATTGTAATTATATGTAAGAAGTGAATTTCCTTCTTTTATCGAATCAACCGTAAGTTTTAAAAGATCTGTTCTGATAAAAGTGCGGTTATTCATTTTTGGAGCAAAACGGATCGCCGTGTTACCAATGATCTGCTTGTTGGTGAAATTCCCAATTTCCAGGTTGATCGTGTATTTCAAAATATCGAATGTATCACTGCGAAGATTCTCAGCAGAATAATACATGGGAGGCAAAGAAGAGTTTTTTCCTGATTGGCAACCCACGCTTTGCGAAATGATACGACCATGCATGAGAAACAGCAGAGTGAATAAACTCAAAACTGATTTTGTGAATGAATTTGGCATACTATAAAAATAAGAAAAAAAGAACAGCCCTAATGTTAAATGGTGGTTCTTAGAAATACTTATTGGGAATAAGATAGTTCTTTACGTAATCTTCTATTCCATCTTCAAGAGAGGTAAAAGGTTTCTGATAACCTTGCGCGATCAGCTTATTCATGTTGGCTTCCGTAAAATATTGATATTTATCTCTGATGTCGGAAGGTGTATCAATGAATTCTATCTTCACCGGAAGATCCAGGGCTTTTAATGTACATGTCGCGAGGTCTTCGAATGTTCTTGCTTTTCCACTTCCAAGATTGTAGATGCCATTTTTTATCTTGTTTTTAAAAAGAAAGAACAAAACGTCGATAAGATCCTTCACATAAACAAAATCCCTTAACTGTCCCCCATCCTTGTATTCAGGCTTGTGTGATCTGAAAAGTTTTATCTCGCCTTTTGTATTTGCTTGATTGAAGCCATGAAATACTACCGAAGCCATTCTTCCTTTGTGATATTCGTTGGGGCCATATACATTAAAAAACTTCAATCCCTGCCATTGAGGCGGACATTTCTTCTGTATCAAAACCCATTTATCAAAATCATTTTTACTGTCGCCATAAGGATTGAGTGGTTTTAATTGGCCGATCTTGGATTCTTCATCATCATATCCACACTCTCCCAATCCATAAGTAGCCGCTGAAGAAGCATACACCATAGGTATGTTCCCTTCTGTACAGATGTTCCAGACCTCTTTAGAATAATTTACATTCAATTCGTCAAAAATAGCTTTATTGAATTCAGTTGTGTCCGTTCTCGCACCGATATGAAATACAAAGCTGACTTGCGTTGAATTCTGCCTGAACCAATCTAAGAACTCAGTACGAGGAATCAGCAGACTGAACTTTTTATCTGAATAATTCTTCTTTTTCTCCTCCTTAGCAAAATCATCCACCAACAGCAGATCAAAATGCCCTTCTGCGTTTAGTCTGGTGATTAGACAACTTCCAATGAAACCGGCTGCTCCTGTAATTACGATCATAATGCCAAATTTAATTATTTATCTGCCATCATTTGCTTTTTCTATAAAATCTGATCACATTTGTTTTATGCAGACAACTAGAGTATTTGATATACTGGATAAACTGAAGGCCGGGGAGAAAAAGCCGGACGTCCTGAATTTTAAAGTCAATAAGAAATGGGTGAATTTCGGGACAGACGATTTTATTGATAATGTGAATTATGTGAGTTCTGCCTTATTATCATTAGGCTTACAGAAAAATGATGTGGCGGCGATCATTTCAGGAAACAGGCCTGAATGGAATTTTGTGGATTACGGTATTCAGCAGTGCGGAATGATATCTGTTCCTATTTTCCCAACCATCAGCGCAGAAGATCTGAAGTACATTCTAAGTCATTGCGAGGCCAAGGTTGTATTCATTGCTGATAAAAGCACCTTTCAAAAACTGGCTGCCATGGAAGATGCCTTGCCACACCTGAAGCATGTCATTACATTCAATCTCATTGAGAGTGTGCGTCCTTTCAGTGAATTTATTGAAACAGGGAAGAAGAACTTGGATCTGACAAAGATCGATAGCATTAAAAAAGAGATAAAGGAGGAGGATGTTTTTACCATCCTTTATACATCCGGAACAACCGGTCACCCGAAAGGAGTCATGATTACGCACAAAGCCATTCTCAGCAATGTGACTGCGATCAAGGATATAGTTGATTTTACACCAAAATGGAAAGCCCTGAGTTTTCTCCCCCTGAATCACGTATACGAAAGAGTTCTGAATACACTTTACTTATATCAGAATACAGGGATCTATTATGCCGAGAATTTTGAAACAATAGGAGATAACTGCCGGGAGATCCATCCTCAACTATTTGTTGCAGTTCCAAGGGTATTGGAACGCGTATTGGAAAAGATCACAGCAGCCGGTGATAAACTTACCGGATTCAAGAAAAAGATCTTTGATGCCAGCTTGAGAGCTGCTGAAAAATTTGAGCTGAATGGCGCAAATGGTTTCATCTATGAATTGAAAAGAAAGGTGTTCGATAAACTGGTCTATTCTAAATGGAGAGATGCGGTTGGTGGCGAACTTGTTTGTGTGGTGAGTGGTGGAGCAGCATTAAATCCTCGATTGGAAAGAATATTCTATTGCGCCGGGATTCCTTGTTTGCAGGGATATGGTCTTACTGAAACTTCTGTTGTGATCGCAGTGAACGGACTGAAGAATGACACCATGCGATTCGGAACCGTTGGTACCGTTGTCAATAATGTGGAGGCGAAGATCGCAGAGGATGGCGAGATCCTGATGAAAGGGCCAAGTTTAATGAAAGGCTATTACAAAAATCAGGCTGAAACGGATGAGGCGATCGACAAGGAAGGTTGGTTTCACACAGGCGATATAGGAATGTTTGTGGAAGGGAAATTCCTGAAGATCACCGATCGTAAAAAAGAACTATTCAAGACGAGTGCGGGGAAATACATTTCACCGGTTATGCTTGAGAACAAACTGAAGGAATCCAAATTCGTTGAACAGTGCATGGTGGTTGGCGAAAGTCAGAAATTCGCTTCTGCCATCATTATCCCGAATATGATCGCGTTCAAGGGATATTGCGAAAAGAACAATATTGAATGGAAAGGCGTTGAAGCAATGAGGGGTCACGAAGAACTTTCCAAACTCATCAATACACATGTAAGAAACATGAACAAAGAACTGGCTCCATACGAAAATCTTAAACGCTGTCAGTTGATCTCAGGCACCTGGTCTGTTGAAGGAGGAGAGATCACGCCCAAACTCAGTCTTAAAAGAAAAGTGATCAAGGAAAAATATGCCGATGCAATCAAAAAGATCTTTGTAGGAGCAGAAGACTAATTGGAAAGAATTAATCTGACCAAACTTTAGTACCTTCTGTACAATTTCTGCAGATCTCGATCTGATCGCGACCTTTCAAGATGGCTGTTCTAAATGCCTTGTATTCTGGAGAAAACCAGATCTTTTTAAATTCACTGTTCTGCAACTGACCCAGTTTATGTGTCGCATCTTTATCAAAGCAACAAGGCACAACACTTCCGTTCCAGGTAACAACACAACCCTGCCACATTCTCCAGCATTGATTCAGTAATTTGTTCTTAATAATATACTTTCCGGATTCGGACTGTTTGTACCTCGAATACTGATCGCTGATTGGAATCAGATCATTTCCATTCTCAAAATCATAGATCTGAGCCGTTTTGATCATCACTTTATCTACACCAATCTCTTTTCCCAGTTTCTTCACTGCCTCTACCTGATGCTCGTTGTGGCGGAATACTACAAACTGCCATATAATAAAAGGATGTTTGCTCTTCAACTTTCTTTTTGCCTCAACTATCTCTTTTGTTCCTTCCAGCACTTTGCTCAGTTGTCCACCAGCTCTGTACTTCTCGTAAACCTCTTGCGTAACACCGTCAACTGAGATGATCAGTTTGTCCAAACCACTCTTTACTGTTCGTTCTGCATTACTTGCATTCATATAATGTGCGTTCGTGCTTGTAATGGTATAGATCCTTTGTTCATGCGCCAACTTCACCATGTCCAGAAAATCTGGATTCAGGTAAGGTTCTCCCTGAAAATAAAAGGTAAGGCTGTGCAGTTCTCTTTTGAACTGAAGAAGAACGGTTTTGAAGAAAGATGGCTCCAGCATTCCTGTTTCTCTTGTAAATTGTCGAAGTCCGCTTGGACATTGAGGACATCTCAGATTACAACTTGTAGTTGGCTCAACGCTTATCGAAAAAGGCATGCCCCATTGAAAAGGACGACCTGTGATCCTTGATAAATAATACCCACTGAGTAATTTTATAAAGTTTAACAGCTTTGGAAGTGAAAGCTTCTTAAGTATGCTTATATAATAATACAAAGGAAGATTATTTCATTAATATTGTAAGCTCTTAGACAAAATTAAACAATGCCACGGCATTTGATAAATATACTCTTTCTTTTAACGCTCTTTCTGCTATTCAGTCGATGTGCACAGGTTGTACCCTTAACCGGTGGAGAACGGGATGCCATTCCTCCCAAACTGATGGAGGCACTACCCGAGAACAAGAAACTCAATTTCAAGGAAGATGTGATCATTTTAAAATTCGATGAGTTTGTGCAGTTAAAGGATCTAACCAATCAATTGATCGTAAGTCCTGCTTTAAAGTCCGATCCTGAAATTGAATCTGACGGAAGAAAAATTAAGATCAGATTGAAAAAAGAGGAATTGCGTCCAAATACTACCTATCGTTTCTTTTTTGGAAAGGCTATTTGTGACATGAACGAGGCAAATCCATTAAAGAACTTTGAATACGTATTTTCTACCGGTCCTTTGCTAGATACATTGATCTGTAAAGGAAAAATTGAAACAGCTTTTGATAAAGAAGAGCCGGGAGAATGTATTGTTGGACTTTATCTTAAAGAAAGCATTGTGTCAGACAGCTTTCCATTCAAACAAAAACCTGACTACATCAGCAGAAGCAGTACTTCGGGAGCATTTGAACTGAAGAACCTTCCGGCTGAACAATTCAAGTGCATTGCATTCTTTGATAAGAACAAGAACTATATGTACGATGGGGAGTCGGAGAAGGTGGCTTTTAAAAATGAATGGTTTGATCCCGTAACTGATACAAGCGTTCAATTATCACTATTCACTGAAAAGCCCGTGAAAAATTTCTATAAAAGGAATATATCTCCCTATTATGGAAAGATCCTGCTTATATACAATAAAGCTTTTAAAGCTGAGGTAAGGACATTTGTGCCTGAGGATCAACAAAAGATCTACCATCATCAATCATTGCGGGAAAAAGATACATTAATGATCTTTTATGCAGGAATCAAGGACAGTCTTAAACTGACAGTAAAAAGAATAGATGAAGGAAAGGTTGACACCCTGAATCTCACCTTGCCTAAATTCAGAGCAGGCAAGACAAAGAGCTTTTCCTATATCAGTAACTGGACAAATGGACTTATAGAGAAGGATAAACTGCCACGAATGCAGTTCCTTCAACTTGTAGATATGCAAAAAAGCAGTATCGAGAAAATGTTCATCAAATACAAGAAAGACAGTAATTATGTCAAAGAACCAGTAAAACTAACGATGATAGATCCGCTCACGGCTGAATTGCAGAATAAGCTCGAAGAAGGCATCCAATACCAATTAATAGCAGATACTGCGATTTTCTATGACAAGCTGGGAAGATATAACGACAGTATCAAAGAGAATATCCATTTACGCAAAACAAGCGAATTGGGAAGATTGAAATTGAAATTACTCCTTGACCGCAAAGAAAACTTTTTGATTCAATTGCTCAATGAAAAGAATATTGTCTGTGCTGTAACAACGGTTTCACTCAGTCTTTCTTCGAGTAATGAAGTAGAAATAGAACTGAAAGATCTTTTTCCTGGCAGCTACAAAGTCAAAGTGATCTATGATGTGAATCGAAACAAAGAATGGGATACGGGACAACTATTATTGAATAAACAGCCCGAAAAAGTCTTTATCAGCTCAAAACAGATCAAAATCATGGCAGACTGGGATGTTGAAGAGGAAGTGAGTATTCATTAAAAAAGATGCATTTCAAAAAAATATTCAACGATATTTGAGTCACTTAAAAAAACACGATGCTCGGAAACACCAGTAAAATCGATACTCGCCGAGCTTTTCGAAAAAAATAATTTTGTTTTTGATAGAAATAAAAAAACAATGCGCGAGATCATTAAAAAGCGCTATTAACAATTTCAACAAAGTGATGTTGAAAAAATAAACACTTAATTCTTAGATAACAATAAATATTTTATTTACTTCGTATCAACAAATCTCAAAAAACAATAACCATGGCAAAAAAAGCAACCAAGAAAAAAGCAGCGCCTAAGAAAAAAGCCGCTCCTAAGAAAAAAGCAGCTAAGAAAAAAGCAGCTAAGAAAAAGAAGAAGTAATCAAAGAAACCCTCCGCGCAGCGGGGGGTTTTTTGTTTAGGTACATTTCCCATTATTCTCACTTGATCCTTCCCCCCTCGCCTCTACCAAATTCTCCCTTTACACTGATTCTAACTAATCTAATAGCCTTTAATTGGCAAGAATTGGATTTTACTTTATATTTACATCATATAAAAAAATACAAAATGAAAAAAATCATCAGTTTATTTTCGGCAGCTCTCGTAGCAGGTCTGCTTGTTTCTTGTGGCGGTGCCAAAAAAGAAGAACCGATCGTAGCCCCTGCAGGTATGATCGCACTCGATCTTAATAGTTACGGCAAATCATTTGTTCTGTTCGTTCCTGACACCACTTCTTCGAAATTGGTTGTGAACGAAAACCAATCCGGTGCTCTTGAAGTACGCGTTGGAACAACATTCGGCATTACTATTAACGAACAGGCCGGTAATATAGAAATGAAGAAAAAAGATGTGAAAGAAGATGAAGTATACAAATTCAAATCATTCCTTAAAGAGGAGCCAACGGCGATTCTTTGGGAAAGTGACTTCATGGATAAATCGATCACGCATTTCATGGTGAACATGAAAATAGGTGAATCTGATTACTGTTTTGAAGACATCATCTCTACAGAAGCTGAACCGTTCTCTAAAGATGCCGTTCAAAAAATGTTCGACAGTGCAAAAAGCATCAGAGAAAAGAAAAAAGAACAACCTTCTACCTAACAGAACGTAATTTCTTAAACTAAACCGTTGCTTCATCGCAGCGGTTTTTTTATTTGTGGCTATTAACAATAGAGGCGAATTATCAACACCAATCCATTCCTATTGAGTTTTTTACAATATTTGTCCTGAATCAAATTAAAGATATGTCAGAAGATTTTGAAAAAAGCGATAGAGGCGATTTGTTCTCTAAACCGGTAAGAGCAGGTAAGCGTACCTACTTCTTTGATGTGAAAAGCACCAGAGGTAACGATTATTACTTAACAATCACAGAAAGTAAAAAACGCTTCGGGGAAGACGGAAAGTTCTTCTACGAGAAACACAAGATCTTTCTTTATAAGGAAGACTTTGAAAAGTTTGTAGAAGGACTGAATGAGTCGATCGCTCATATTAAGGAGAATGCTCCTGTCATCGAAAATACACACCAACCTTCTTCAGATGGCTCTAATGTGAATTTTGAAGATCTAGGTAACTAACACACAAACAAAAATAAGATCAGGCGCTTCAGTAATGAGGCGCCTTTTTTATTTACC
>DAORJH010000030.1:0-11362 GCA_035438925.1 Bacteroidia bacterium
CCCGGCCCATGGATTATGCAAAGATGTTTGATCCGATCCAATTCCAACTTCTATGTTCTCGCTGACCAGTTTTTCCCATAGGTCCACAACATTTCCTTCATAGGCCAGACTGACTGCTTCTTTTTTCTGCATCGCTTCTTTCGTTCGCGCGATCAAAGAAGTTAGATCATTATAAACTTCATCTACCCATTTTTGTGAATGACGTGTTTTCACTGCCTTGGGATTTATTTCAGCAGTGATAGAAACGAGTCCCGCGATCTTTGCTGCCTTTGGTTGTGCTCCACTCATTCCACCCAGGCCACATGTCACAAAAAGTTTTCCGGCCATTTCTCCTTTTCCCGGGAATTTTTTTCTGGCCGCATTCATAACAGTAATTGTAGTTCCATGTACGATTCCCTGTGGACCAATGTACATAAAGCTCCCCGCTGTCATTTGTCCATATTGTGTTACACCAAGTGCGTTGAATTTTTCCCAATCATCCGGTTTGCTGTAATTAGGGATCATCATTCCATTCGTTACCACAACACGAGGAGCATCTTTGTGGGATGGAAATAATCCCAATGGATGGCCGCTATACAGGACAAGTGTTTGTTCATCTGTCATGATTGCCAGGTACTGCATCACCAATAAATATTGTGCCCAATTCTGAAATACAGCTCCGTTACCACCATAGGTGATCAACTCATGTGGGTGTTGTGCTACAACGTAATCAAGATTATTACTGAGCATATGCATGATGGCAGCGGCCTGAATACTTTTGTGAGGATATTCGTTGATAGGTCGTGCATAGATCTTATAATCCGGTCGAAAACGAAACATGTAAATTCTTCCGTAGGTTTTCAGCTCTTCTGCAAATTCCTTTGCTAAAACAGCATGATGTTTTTTATCAAAATAACGCAAGGCATTTCGAACGGCAAGTTTCTTTTCATCCTTGCTTAGAATATCTTTTCTTCCCGGAGCATGATTCACTTTCGCATCATATTCCTTTAAGGGTGGCAGAATATCCGGAATCCCTTCCAGTATTCTTTGTGAAAATTCATTTGCAGTTACTGTTGTCATTTATTTCGGGGTGTTATTCTTATCGAACTTGCCTGTTTTCGGATTGTAGTTATAAGGACAATGCTTGCATCCACTTTTACAGCAATAGCCTCTTTTCAGGTGATATTTCTCTGTAAAAACAATATAACCTTCCGGACTTAAATAAAAATCTTCGGGATCAAGTTCTTTGTTAAACATGTGCTCTTTTCTGAAGCAAAAGTAAGGTTTTTTGCTTAGTTGCCTCGCCGATTTTAGACGCTGATTCCGTATGAAAACGGTGTTTCTGCAGGAAACTGATCTGAAGCTGCAACCATTCCCCTTGATCCTTTATCAAATTAAAATTTCTTAGTTCGGTGAACAAAAGATCGCTGATGTGGAAATAATCATCTGTTCCAAGATAGAACAAGTCTGCATCCTTCATGATCTTCTCTCCGATCGTTTGTGGATTCATACCACTTTTGGTGGCAAGAATGTACTTCGAGATCTTCTCTATTTCTTCCGTTGTATAATGAAAAGCGGGTAAAATACTTCGTGCCATTCGAGATGAAACTTCCTCGTGTCCCTCTCTGCATTCTAAAAATCCCATGTCGTGAAACAAGGCCGCCGTAAACAAAAGATCTTTTTCTCTTGCCGTCATATTTTCCAGCTCGCAAAGCCTAGTTGCAGCTTCGCACACCAGACGAGTATGATCAATTGAATGATAGGTGAGTAATGGATCCAGAGAGGCTAATTTTTCGAAAACAGCCTTTTTTACTCCTTGCAGATCCATAAACGAACTTATTCCAAACGCTTAATTGTACAACCTATCGATTTGGTTTCCTGAGTTGCAGGCGTAGCATTTTTCAATAAAGAAGCCAATGCATTTTTCAGATAAGGGTCTTTTACTTCATTTGGATCTTTTACATTATCATCAATAGCCCCTTTGTAGATCAAACCTTTTCCGTTGAATAAAAATACCTGCGGCGTTCTTGTCGCTCCGAAAGCATCTGCCAATACACTTTTCACATCTACCGTGTACGCACATTTTAATTTTTGCTCTGCGTAATAAGCAGTCATCTTTTCAAAACTATCTTCTTCTGCACGTTGTGCTTCATTGCTGTTCACCAACACACAACCTATTCCATTCGCTACACAAAAATCACT
The DNA here is from genome assembly GCA_035438925.1 of Bacteroidia bacterium. Taxonomy (GTDB): domain Bacteria; phylum Bacteroidota; class Bacteroidia; order B-17B0; family Aurantibacillaceae; genus Aurantibacillus. The sequence goes on from DAORJH010000030.1 coordinate 2,182, forward strand.
GTATTCCTTTATACGTGTTTCACTTTTCTTTACATAGGGACAAGTATTGCAACTGAAAATAACGAGCAATCCCTTCGCCGTCTTCGCTTCTCCAAGTGAAATCTCTTTCCCTGAAACGTCTTTCATTTTATACTCCGGCTTTGGAATAGGAGCATTGATGGCTAATTCTTCAAAAGCCATTTTCGTGATAAAGGAATACGTGAGTCCGCATACAGCGAACAACATCATCAGAATTGAAATTTTTCTTGTCATAGGAATAAATGTGTCTTGAAAGTACAAATTTTTATGTGAAAAAAGTGAAATCTTTTTTAATAGGCATTTAATTATGGTCTAATTCCATTAAAATTAACAAAGTTCCTCTCCTATGATGGCAAAGTAAACTGTTCTGTTTAAAATATTAACAATAGTGTAATATCCGATAAAGGCAAAATTCCGAGAAAATGTTTTAAATTTATCTTGCCTTACTGGCATAAGAGCGATCATCCTAAAGGAGTTTAAGTTCATCCGAACTTAAGAAATCCCTAACCGCTTTTTAAAAAATTGTTTTGAGAGAGATCCGTTTCATACTTATTTTCTTTGTGATCGTCATGCGACAATCTATTAGCCTTGCACAAACGGCTACCGGATTTTTAAGTATAAAATCTTCTTCTGCTGCTTTGGGTTGTGGGTGTACCGGATGCAATGATGCAGTGTATGCCGGCTCTGTAACTTTTCCGGATCCAAGTGGTGTTTGTGGCACAACAGAGCCCAGTGCAAACTCAGGTAGTTGCGCTTTTCTGACTAAAATAGTAGACTTCGCCATTCCCGCAGGATGTACAGTGAATGTGAATGCCTGTTTTGGAGACAGAGCTCCCACCTGTTCCGGTGGTACGCATGGTCCGGGATTAGACGGTGGTGATGCCTTTCGTGTTTTTGGGACCGGTGGTGCTCCCAATGGCGATTCGGGTACCATTACAGGAGCAAGTAATACAAGCACCTGTGTGGCTATTACGCAAGTGGGAGGAACCTTATCATTTTCCCTTACTGCCAATCGTGTTGCAGAACTGCTTACCTATACATTAACCTATACCGGACCCGCCTGCACCCCTACTCTTTTACCAATTGATCTGATCCACTTCAATGCGGACCTACATCCGGAAGAGATCAGTTTTGAATGGATGACCCTTAGTGAAAAGAACGCTTCACATTTCGAAATTGAATATTCCAGTGATGCTGTCCTATTCGAAAAGATCGCTTTTGTGAAAGCAAAAGGACAATCCACTGAAATGACAAAATACCAAAAGAATATTCCCAATCATTTTGATGAAACAGGTCTTTACTTCCGATTAAAATCTGTTGATGAAAACGGTGATTTTTCCTATTCACCCATTGTTTATCTATCCTACGACATTCGTTCAAGTTTTAAAGTGGGACCAAATCCTAGCGCCAATGGAGTGTTTGTCATTAAACAGGGAATCCGCTCGGGCTCATCCTTCCAATTTGAAATTTACAATACAAAGGGTGTATTGGTAAAAAAAGGTCAATTGAACCAAACTCAGACAGAAATTGACCTGAGTGAATACGGTTCAGGCATGCATCTTTTGCATCTTTCAGCCGGATCTCAGTCTGCCGTTTACAAATTGATCTCCCAATAATTGCAAATTTTTTCTCAATAGAGGCTTATTAAACCTTATCTGTTTAAATCCTGTATCTTTCCTTCTCTCTCTGCGTTCTTCTTTTAAGCAAATTCGTGCTATGGAGCCCGAAGTTCAGATAGAAGCTAAAAAAAGTGTTTTCAGAAAACTGATCAAGGGATTTTTCTGGACCGTTGGCCTGTTTCTTATTCTTTGCTTCACGGCAATTCTTCTCGTATTCGTTTATGAAGACAAAGTAAAAGAAGTGGTCATTGCTGAACTCAACAAAAACCTCAACTGCGAAATAAAAGTTGATCCGGCCAACATCGATCTTACCTTCATTTCCAGTTTCCCAAAATGTGCCATCGAGTTCAATGAATTCGCCATCATGGAAAGCTGGAACAAGAAGAACAAAGATACCCTGGCATACATAGGCTCTCTTCGTTTAAAATTCAGTCTGAAAGACATTTTCAATAAACGTTACAACATCTCTGCTATTGAATTGGTAAAAGCCCGGTTGGATCTGAAAGAGGACAAGAACGGAAAAGTAAATTATGAGATCTGGAAAGACACCGGAGAAGAAAATGCGAAGGAAAAGAATGACAGCTTGAACTTTGTATTGGAACACATCGACATTCTCGAATCACAAATAAGTTATCGCAATAAGAACAGGGCGATCAAAACAGAATTCTTTATCAGCGAACTGGCATTCAAAGGAAAATTCACCGAAAGTGCATTTGACCTCAGCAGCAAAGGAAAGATACTTCACGCTGATCTCTTGGTTGACAAGACAAATTACTTCAAGAATAAATCCGTTGATATGGACATTGTCATGAACGTTGATCATGCCTTGTACCATATCGAAAAGGCAGATCTGAGTTTGAACAAAATGAAATTCAAAGTGGAAGGAGATCTGAACTATCAGGATAGTTTGAAAAGTCTGCAGATGAAGTACACCGCTTCCAATCTGGACATCAATTCCATTCTATCCTTGTTGCCGGAACGTTACCGCAACCGGATCAATGATTACAAAAGTGACGGGGAGTTTTACGCAGGAGGAGATCTGAATTACACGGCTGGAAATCCCCTTTCCATTCGTTCTGATTTTGGCGTTAAAAATGCTTCCGTCGAGTATAAGCCTGCAGGTACTCAACTGAAAGCAGTCAATCTTACAGGCAAGATCCAATTGAATAAAAATAATTCCTTCCTGCAATTGCAGAATATAAGTGCCAATCTGGAAGGTGATCAACTCAGCGGGAATTTCAGTCTGAACGATTTTGATGCGCCTGTGATCGATGTAAATGCAAAAGGAGAAATGGATCTTGGACATATTTTCCGTTTCTGGCCCATTGATACACTGGAAAAACTGGAAGGAAAACTAAGTTTCAATACCCATGTGACCGGAGCAATTGCCGAATTAAAAGAAAAGACCTTCTCTGACAAAGCGGGAATTGAAATTGATGCCCTCATTAAAGGTTTGAATGCTAAATTCAAGAAAGATGAAAAAGGAATTGAAGTGGAAAATTGTCATATTCTCAGCAGAGACAGGGATGTGAAAGTAGAGGATCTGACCATTAAACGAGGTAATTCCAATGTGATCATCAATGGAGAGATTCCGGGCCTTTTTAATTTCATCCTTAATTCTAAATCCGATCTCAATATCAGTGGTGACTTGAAAAGCAAATATTTCAATGTGGATGATTTCATTTCTCCGGGAAGCACATCGGGAAGTGCAGAAACAGAATACAATATTCCCAGCAACCTGAATCTGAAACTGGATGTATCGGCAGAAGAATTCGTTTTCAATAAATTCAAAGCAGAGAAGATCAATGGAAATTTTGAATTGAAGAAGAGCAAGATCATGATCAGCGATATGAATTTTGAAACCATGCAAGGGAAGGCAGAAGCCGATGCTTTGATCGATGCTTCAGGAAATGACCTGCAAATGGATCTGCAGGCCCAATTGAATGGGATCAACGTGCAGCAATTATTCGAAGAACTGAACAACTTCGGACAAGGCACGCTGACCGACAAAAATGTAAAAGGAATTGTCACCTCCGGCATCGCCTTCTCCGGTTCCTGGGATAAAAAACTGAACGCGAACTTAAAGAGTATTGTCTCTTCGGCCACCCTTAACATTGAAAGAGGAGAATTGAATGACTTTAAACCATTGGAAAGTCTTTCGAAATATGTGGATCTGGAAGAACTGAAACGGATCAAATTCTCTTCTCTCACCAGTACTTTAAGTATACATGATAAAGTGATCTATATTCCCAAAACAGCACTGAAGAATTCTGCACTGAATATTGATTTCAGCGGGACACATGATTTTGATAACAACATTGATTATCACATTCGTTTATTGATCTCTGAATTACTGGCCAAAAAACGCAAAGCCGATGATGAATTTGGTCCGGTTGAAAATGATCCCGAAAACAAACGAAGTGCCTTTATTCTAATGACAGGGAATATAGATAACATCAAGGTCAAATACGACAAACAAGGTTTGAAGCAGAAAATAAAGGAAGACATCAAGCAGGAGAAACAAAATTTAAAACAGATCCTGAAAGAAGAATTTGGTCTCTTTAAGAACGACAGTATAAAAGTAAAGGAAACCAAGAAATCAGAACAGAAATTTGAGCTGGAAAAAGCAGACAATAAGAAAGCCAAAAAAACGTTAGAACCTAAGAAGAAGGAAGACGATGACGATGATTTTTAAGTGAAATCCAATTTAAAGATCATCGCAACCAGCTTGAGTTAAAATCACAAATTCTTCGTAAATTCAGCTTTAGATTCATGAACATTTACACCAAAAAACAGCGCTGGAAACTGGTACTTGCAGGAATTGCATTTATCATTGTGCTGGCATCGTGGTGGTACACGCGCAGTGTGATCGAGCGGATCAAGGACGAAGAAAAACAGAAAGTACAGCTCTGGGCAACAGCCGTGCAGAAAAAAGCCAAACTCGTTAAATTCACCAATGAGCTATTTGAAAAAATAAAAACCGAAGAATTAAAGAAAGCCGAATTATATGCCGAGGCCACGCGGCAATTGAGCACCGATTTTCAAAATCCGGATTTTGTTTTAAAAGTATTATCCGAGAACACCACTGTTCCCGTGATCCTCACCAATGAAGAAGACAAGATCACGGCCTCCCGAAATCTGGATTCCCTAAAAGAAAGAGATCAGGAATATTTGAGAGCACAACTCGAGATCATGAAGAAGACCTATCCTCCTGTTGTGATCAATTATTACAAGAACAAGAAAGCCTTTTTGTATCATAAGGATAGTAAAGTGTTTACCGATATACAATTGGTGTTTGACAGCTTAACGAAATCTTTCATTGATGAAGTGGCCGTGAATACAGCGGCTGTTCCGGTGATCTATACCGATTCTACAAAAAAGATCATACTTGAGAAGAACAATAAGATCGACAGTGCAGCCATCAGCACGGCTGAGAAATTGCAGGCAACACTGGATAATTTGAGTTCACAGAATGAACCCATTGAAATTGTTTTGAAAGAAGGAGATAAGAATTATATTTTTTATGCAGAGTCCGAAATTTTAACGCAGTTGCGTTTGTACCCTTATGTACAATTTGGAGTGATCGGTTTGTTTTTACTGATCGCTTATATCTTATTCAGTACGGCGCGTAAAGCAGAACAAGATCAGGTGTGGGTGGGAATGAGTAAGGAAACGGCACATCAATTGGGCACTCCCCTTTCTTCTTTGATGGCCTGGAATGAACATTTGCGCGGCATAGGAGTGGACGAGAATATTGTAGATGAGATGCAGCGGGATGTAAAAAGACTGCACACCATCACCGAACGTTTCAGTAAGATCGGTTCACAGCCGACACTTACAACGGAGAATGTAAATGAGATCCTGAAAGATTCCCTTGAGTACCTCAAGAGCAGAACCAGTAAAAATGTGCATTATCATCTGGACATTCCTGAACAAAATATTCAAGTACAATTGTGTGTGCCTTTGTTTGAGTGGGTGATAGAAAATCTCTGTAAGAATGCAGTAGATGCCATGGATGGAAAGGGCGAGATCTTTGTCACTTTAAAAGATGTACCAGAAGCACTTTACATTGATATTCGCGATACAGGAAAAGGAATTGCCAAGACAAAATTCAAAACGGTATTTGAGCCCGGTTTTACCACCAAACAAAGAGGATGGGGATTGGGATTGAGCTTGTGTAAACGCATCATTGAGAATTACCACGAAGGAAAAATATTTGTTCAGGACAGTGAAGTGAACAAAGGAACCACTTTCCGAATTGAATTACCGAGGGGTTGATCGCATTATTCTACGATCAAGGTTGAAATTATTTTATTGAAATTTATTTTATTAGGCGCGATATGGCAAAATGACAATAGCCCTTGTTATTCCGGCGCTAGGAGGTTTATCACCCGTAACAAGGTGGAGGGTGGAATCTCAATTAAGAATTTAGTTTCTTTTTCAATGCAACTATAGATCCCTGTCAACCATAGTGAACGATTGGGATGAAAAAACACATTGTCTACAGGAAGCGATTGCAAATCCACTCCAAGATGTGGTGCTATGCGCTGTTAGGTGGTCGTTTTCTATTCGATTGTCAGCTTACCAGTTTTAACTGTCTGGTTGTCCTGAAGTAATATGTAATTGTACAAGCCAATAGGAAATCCGTTTGTTTTTATTTCGGATGTCCCTTTAACTATTTTTTCTTCGTAAACTTTTTGTCCAATAGAATTTAATAAAATAAATTGTCCATTATTTAATTGGTGGTCGATTTGAACATGGAGTGTGTTGATGCAAGGATTTGGATACAAAATAATTTTATAAGCAATTTGTGAAACTGTAGATATTCCAGCAAGGCATTCGCCAATACATATTTCTCTAACATTGTTTGCGTCAGCAATATAAATATTACCTGTGAGATCAGTTCCGACTCCATAAGGTCGATAGAACTCTGCATTTGTCGCTGGACCACCGTTGCCACCCTGTCCAGTGGAACCAAAACCTGCAACCGTTGAAATAATTCCTAAATTATTAATTTTCCTGATTCGAAGATTATAAGTGTCTACAACATAAAGATTGCCGGAAGCGTCAAATTCAAGTCCAGTAGGATTTCTAAACTCCGCATTTGTTGCAGAACCCCCATCCCCATTGAAACCAGAAATTCCTGTACCCGCAAAAGTTGAAATTATACCGAAATTATTTACTATTCTAATTCTAACGTTGTTTTTATCGGTGATATAAACATTTCCATTGGAGTCAGCTGTTACGCCCATTGGGTCATTCATTTCTGCATTAACTGCGAGGCCTCCGTCTCCATTAAAACCTTGGATTCCCGTACCCGCAAAGGTTGAAATAATTCCTGATGGAGATATTACTCGTATTCGATTATTCAGACGGTCACATACATATAAATTACCTAAATTGTCAACTACGATGCTATTCGGATGATTTAACCGAGCATTTATTGCTAAACCACCATCACCACTAAAGCCTTGAACACCATTACCTCCATAGGTGGAAATAATTCCTGACTGATTAACTTTTCGTATCCGATTGTTGTATTCATCTGCAATATATAAATTGCCATTGGCGTCTGTAGCGACACCATAAGGGCGAAACAATTGAGCGTTAATGGCACTTCCTCCGTCACCACTAAAGCCTTGAGTCCCGTCACCTGCATAAGTAGATATAATACCCAAGGGAGTAACTTTTCTAATACGATTATTGTAACAGTCTGCGATAAACACATTGCCTGCAGCGTCGACCGCAACATCAGTCGGACCTGTTAAAAGCGCATTGATTGCCAAACCTCCATCTCCACTGAAACCAGAGTTTATTGCTCCAGAGTATGCGAAAATGTTTTGAGCTTTTAACAGATTGGAAATTGTCAACACGATTAGTAAATAAGCTACTCTCATTTTACTAGAATTAATAATTTATATGTTACAACAAGATACGACAAAGAAACTTGAAATTAAATGTAACTTCACAATTGGCAGAAAATAGTGTATATGTGGTGAATATATTCGAATTCAAAAGGTTCATTATTATCGGTCTAAAAATGCCGCCTACCTGTATAGTAACTCCAATCGTCCGTTTCAAAGTTAGGATCAGTAATTAAACTCTTATAAACACATCCTCCATTATCGACGTCTGCTGCAGGATCGAAATTAGTTGCTTCCATGTCTTTGCAGCCATACTTAGCGACCTTCTTCTTCACACAAGCAAATGAAATAAAAAGAAAGAAAATGAGGATTATATATAAATGATTCTTGAGCATTTTTGGATACTACAAGTTACAAAAATTTCCTCAAATAAAAAAGGAGCAATCTACTCCACCGTCACGCTCTTCGCGAGGTTTCTTGGCTGATCTACATTGCAGCCACGCATCACAGCGATGTGATAGGATAATAATTGCAATGGGATCACAGAGATCAATGGCACCAGCATCTCATCCGTCTCCGGAATCTCAATGGAATAATCCGCCATGCTCTTCACTTCCTTATCTCCCTGCGTTACTACCGCAATGATCTTTCCTTTTCTTGCTTTTACTTCCTGAATATTGCTGACCACCTTTTCGTAATTCGGACCTTTTGTTGCGATCACAAATACCGGCATTTCCTCATCGATCAATGCAATTGGACCATGCTTCATTTCTGCTGCAGGATATCCTTCTGCATGTATGTAAGAGATCTCTTTTAATTTCAATGCGCCTTCGAGTGCAACGGGAAAAGAAACGCCTCTTCCTAAATACAAAGCATTGTTGCAATCTTTATAAGTGAATGCGATCTCCTTGATCTTATCATTCATCTGCAATACCTCTTGAATTTTAGAAGGTACGCCTTCCATTTCATAAAGGAAACTTCTGAATCGGCTCTCCGGCATGGTACCACGCACCTTTGCCATTTCCAATGCCATTAATGTCAATACTGTAACCTGCGCTGTAAATGCTTTGGTGGATGCCACCCCGATCTCTGGTCCGGCATGGGTATAAGAACCTCCATGCGTTGCACGCGCAATGGATGAACCAACTACGTTGCAAATTCCCAAGACGGTTGCGCCCTTTGATTTGGCCATTTCAATGGCTGCCAAGGTATCTGCTGTTTCACCACTTTGTGAAATGGCAATGACAATATCATCGGGATAAATAATTGGATTGCGGTAACGGAATTCGGAAGCGTATTCCACTTCCACAGGAATTCGTGCAAGTTCTTCGAACAAATATTCTCCTACCAAACCTGCATGCCAGGAAGTACCACAGGCAACAAAAATAATTCGTTTTGCTTTTTCAAATTTCTTCAGGTGATCTTCCACTCCTCCTAATTTGATCTCTACTTTTGATGCATTCAATCTTCCACGCATACTATCCAAAACAGAACGAGGCTGCTCGTAAATTTCTTTGAGCATGAAATGATCGTATCCGCCTTTTTCAATGGATTCCAACTCCAAAGTCAGTTTCTGAACATAAGGGGTGATCTCTTTGTCCTTTAAATTTCTTATCTTTAACTCTTCTCCCCTTCTCATGCTCGCTACTTGCTCGTCATCGAGATAAACAACATTCTTGG
>DAORJH010000031.1:0-11247 GCA_035438925.1 Bacteroidia bacterium
CTACAAACAAATTTTCAATTACCTCTATCAGCGAATGGATGACAAGGACACCGCGTTTGATCTTACCGGTCAGGTGTTTTTAAAGGCACTTACCAATCTTAGCAATTACCAATTCAAAGGTGTTCCGTTCGCAAGCTGGCTTTACCGCATCGCACACAATGAAATGATGCAATTGTTCCGTTCTTCTAAAGACAAAAGAGCGATCAATGCCGATATCAGCGATCTACGTTATATCTGCGAAGAGAACGAAGAGCCTTTCTTTGAAGAATACATTCCTGCCATCAAAAAATTAATACAGGAATTGAAAGAAGAAGAATTACAATTGGTAGAACTCCGTTTTTTCGAAAAAAGAGCTTTCAAAGATATAGCAGAGATAATGGACATTACCGAAGTGAACGCCAAAGTACGCATGTACAGGATCATCGAAAAATTAAAAAAGCAATTGAGTAAACTCAAAACATAATGGAACCAAAATTCAATATTGATCGTCCTAAAGTAAGTGATGAAGAGATCAATAAACACAAAGATTTCGAAAAACTGGTCAAACAGTTCAAAGATCAAAGTATAGATAAAGCCAAACACGACAAGAGTTGGTGGAAGAGCAAAAAGGTCCGATACGCCACCGTTATAGCCGGAGCCACTGTTGTGTGTACCGTCACCTATCTCTCACTTTTCAATAACTCAAAAGATAAATCGAATGAAACAATAACTACTCAGAACAATCAAACAACGAATAATAACAAACAAGAAACAGGAAGCAAGAAGCAAGACTTTTCACGATTTGTTTCTCCTCCCTCTGAAAAATTAAATATTACCTACACGAATTACAAAGTGGACAATGCAAAAGGCGCTGAATTAAAACACCCTTCTTCCTCTAAGATCAAGATCCCTAAAAAAGCTTTCGTTGACAAAAACGGAAAAGAAATTGTAGGTGAGGTAACTATTTCCTATCGTGAGTTTCACAACAAAGCAGACATCATTGCAGGCGGAATTCCAATGGCCTATGACAGTGCCGGAAAAAAATACAATCTTGAAAGCGCCGGAATGTTCGATATTCTAGGAACACAGAATGGAGAACCCGTATTCATAAAAGAAGAAGTGAAAGTTGAATTTGCCTCTGCCAATCCTCAGGATCGTTTCAATCAATACTACTTAGATACCATGGAAAGAAACTGGAAGTATTTAAGAAGAGATGACCTGATTAACGAAGGACGAATAACGAAGGACGAATTGGGAGGTGAGAATTCAAAGTCAAAAAACACAAAGAAACTGGAAACACTTAAACGCGAGATCGAAGTGATCATCCCTAAAAAGATCGACAGTGTAAAAGTTGTTTATACCAATCGTGCTTCTGCCCTGCCCAAGCCTAAAGAACCTTTAAAGCCCAGAAAAGCAAGTGGCAAACAAACCTTTAACATTGATGCCAGTACCAGCGACTTCCCTGAGTTGAAAGCATTCGGAAATTTCGTATTCGAGTTAGGGGATGAGAATAAGAATTACAGTCCCGAAATGAATGAGATCACCTGGCATGACATCAAGATCTCTGAAGGTCCGAAAAAAGGTGTTAACTATTTACTCACTTTGCGTTACAATCAACGGGTTGAAAAGCTCATTGTTTACCCGGTTATGACAGGCAATGATCTTGCAAAAGCTCAATCTTATTACCAGGAAAAATTTGAAGTTTATCAAGCTTCTCTTCAAAAAAGAGAGAACACGGAAATTGCATTGCGCAAAGAAATGGAACAAAAGCAACAAGCCTATGTTGCAGAACAAGCGAAGAAGAAAGCAGAATATGAAAAGGCACTCATTGAACGTGAAAGAAACAAACTCGATCAAATGAATAAAGACTTCTCAAACATGGGAGATCAGGATAAAACAACAAGAATTTTCGGAGTAGCTAAATTCGGTATCTATAATTCCGATTGCCCCCATTTCGAAGCTAAAAGCAAACCTATTGCTCCTGTCTTCACTTTAAATGAAAAAGAAAAACCTCTATTCCCCTCAAGCATCTTCATGGTCAATCATACAAAGAACATGGTATATACTTTCCCTAAAGAAAATTTTGGAGGAATTCAATATGATGAAAACGCAAGTATCAGTTTTGTAGTTTTTGCTAAGAACAAGATCTACTTTGTAAAAAAAGAAGACGTAGCTGAATCGATCGGCGCTTCCTCCAACAAATTTAAAGCCGTTGAGATCACCATAAGTTCAGATAATATGGCTGACTTGCGCAAAGCATTAGAAATATAATTTTAGTTGACGAAGCATGATCTCTAAACTCTTTCGAAATCTACTTTTACTTACTTCATTAATATTTCTATCCTTCACATTTAATCGGACTAAAAAGTTCATTCCGCCAGGAACAGTTCAAATAACCGAGAATTTATTTGCGGATGAAACTGAGATCACCAATGCAATTTGGCATGAATACGAAATGTCTATGAAAATGAAGTATGGCAAATTTTCTGCCGAGCATTTAGCAGCACTTCCCGACACTTTGGTCTGGAGAAAAAAGAATTCCTACAACGAACCTTATGTTCTTTATTACTATCGTCACCCCGCCTACAAGAATTATCCGGTGGTGGGAGTGAGCTATAAACAAGCCCTTGCTTTTTGTAAATGGAGAACGGAAAAAGTGAAAGAGTTCTACTCTATCAAATACAAAAAGGAATTAAAGATCAATTACCGTTTACCTAGTAAAAGCGAGTGGGAAGAGATAAGTTGTGATGGGTCCGGATTTATGAATGCTTATGCAAGAGATAAAAAAGGATGTATCTTATTCAACCATCGTTACGCTGCAGATAGTTTAGATGCTAACAGAACTCCAAATAATCCTGCTGACGTTACAGCACCTGTTAATTCTTACAGCAAAAATCGTTTTGGCCTTTACAACATCTTTGGAAATGTAGCTGAAATGATAGACGAAGAAGGCGTATGCAAGGGAGGCGGCTGGAGACACCTATTCGAAGAATGCAGGGCCGGAAAGAATATTCCCTATTCAGGAACCGAATCGTGGCTGGGTTTCAGATGTGTGTGTTCATTTACTTCAGTATCAAACTAAAGGAATTCCATTCAAAAAATTACAATAATTTGAGAAGATTCCCTTCCAATTAAATCTTATATTTATGCCATAGAAATTATGGCACAATTACTTATTTTTCGTCACGGACAAAGCGCCTGGAACCTCGAAAACAAATTCACAGGTTGGGTAGATGTCGATCTTTCACCAAAAGGAATTGAAGAAGCAAGAGCAGCTGGAGAAAAGATCACCGGTTATAAATTCGATCATGCTTATTCTTCCGCTTTGATACGCGCACAAAAGACCCTTACAATTGCATTGGATGCAGCGGGTCACGCACAAATAACACCCGTATACCATCAGGCATTGAATGAAAGAATGTATGGAGATCTACAGGGACTTGATAAAGCAGAAACAGCAAAAAAATACGGTGATGATCAGGTAAAGATCTGGAGACGCAGTTATGATATAGCTCCTCCCAATGGAGAAAGTTTGAAAGACACAGCTGCAAGAGTGATCCCTTATTTTGAAAAAGAAATCGCTCCAAAATTAAAGGCAGGAAAGAACGTGATCATTACAGCACACGGAAATAGCTTAAGAGCATTGATCATGTATCTCGAAAAATTAAGTCCGGCACAGATCCTCGAATTTGAAATTGGAACTGCACAACCAAGACTGTACGAGTTGAATGAAGACCTAAGCGTGAAGTCAGTAAAAAATCTATAATATGGCAACTTTACTCAATAACGACGGTAAGATCATTGCAATTGATTTTGACGGAACAATTGTGGAACACAAGTATCCTGCTATAGGAAAAGAAATGCTTTTTGCATTTGCAACGATCAAAGAATTGCAGAAAAAAGGGCATCGTTTGATCTTGTGGACCTTTCGAGCAGGACAACCATTGGAAGAAGCGGTAGAATTCTGTCGCAAGAACGGAGTGGAATTCTATGCTGTGAATAAGAATTACCCGGAAGAAGTGATGGACGATACCATTTCAAGAAAAATAAATGCAGATATTTTTATCGACGACAGAAACGTGGGAGGATTTTTAGGATGGAGTGAGATCTGGCAGCAACTGCATCCTGAGGGAGAAGCTTTTCTTCATCAACTTACCAATCCGGATGCCCATCACAATTACAAAGGATCAGAGGGTAAGGGGATCTTCAAAAAACTTTTCGGAAAATGATCTTTTTAAAGAACAGAGAAGAAATAGAATTGATGCGTGAATCTGCCTTGATGGTTTCACGCACACTAGGACTTGTTGCCAAAGAGGTAAAACCAGGCGTGACTCCCTTATTTCTTGATAAACTCGCAGAACAGTACATTCGTGATAACGGAGGCGTACCTGCATTCAAAGGATACAAAAGCGGAAGTGGGGCACCGGACTTTCCGGCAACACTGTGCATTTCCATCAACGAAAGTGTGGTGCATGGCATTCCAACCAATACACCTTTAAAAGAAGGAGATATTATTTCAGTGGATTGCGGCGTTAAGAAAAATGGTTTCTTCGGTGATCATGCATACACATTTGCAGTAGGACAGATCAAACCGGAACTACAGAAGTTGATCGATGTAACAAAAGAATGTCTTTACTTGGGCATTGCGCAAATGGTAAGTGGGAATCGCGTGGGAGATATCAGTTATGCGATACAACAACATGCAGAGAAGAATGGATTTGGAGTTGTGAGAGAATTGGTAGGACATGGGCTTGGCAAGAATCTGCATGAAGAACCCGAAGTTCCTAATTACGGAAAAAGAGGTGATGGCCCGAAACTGAAAGAAGGAATGGTCTTCGCGATCGAACCCATGATCAATATGGGAAGAAAAGAGATCAAGCAACTGAAGGACGGCTGGACAATAGTAACAGCAGACGGAATGCCTTCAGCACACTTTGAACATGATGTGGCTATCGTTGACGGAAAACCTGAGATCTTGAGTTCCTATACTTATATTGAGGATGCACTTGCTTCCTTACGCTGATCATTTCAATATTCAATAAAATATCGTTTTCAGATCTCAGAAGATTTGCAGAATTCAGACAAGATCAGAAATTGTCCAGATTCAACAGATTTATCCTTTGGATCAACTATTTTTTCATCCTTTGCCTTTTATTTTCTGTTTCAGCAAAGTACATCTCCCCTGTCCTATTTTGGTTTCCAGCATTTTTTGGTCTAGCCTTTCCTTTTCTTTTCCTTATTAATATTGTTTTCATTATCTTCTGGATGTTTCAGTTGAAACATACTTTCTTTCTGGGTTGCTTTGCTTTGATCCTGGCCACTCCTACCTCCTTCCGATACTTTAACCTCAGCAAGGACAAAGCAGTCAATAAAACCGGTTTGATAAAAGTAACATCCTACAATTGCATGTTGTTTGATCAGTACAACTGGAAACACAGTAAAAAAACAAGACCTCAGATCTATTCTTATCTTTTGGAAAATGATCCGGGAATTCTTTGTCTGCAGGAATTTTACACCTCAGAAAACAAAAAAGACGTGAACAATATTGACAGTGTTACCAAATACTTTCACTTACCCGAAAACCATATTGAATACGCTTATACACAAGATTCCACTGATCATTGGGGAATTGCCACTTTTTCCAAATACCCCATCATTAACAGAGGACTCATCAAATTCAAAACGATCTCCAATAACTCCTGTATTTTCACGGATGTTGTGATCAAAACAGATACAATTAGAATTTACAATGTGCATTTTCAATCGATCAGTTTCAGTGACGATGACAATAAGTTCCTGGAAGAAGTAATCGGGGAAAAAGACGCTGAAAATGAATTGGAAAAAAGCAAGAGCATTTTACGCAGATTAAAAAGAGCCTTTACCAAAAGAGCAAAACAGGCAAAGATCGTAAAAGATCACATGAAGAAATGCAGGTACAAGATCATTTTATGTGGTGATTTCAATGATACTGCCTCCTCCTATGCATACGAAACCGTGAGCGACGAACTTGAAGATGCATTTTTAGAGAAAGGAACAGGCATTGGAAGGACTTACGCAGGCAAATGGCCACAGTTCAGGATCGATTACATTCTTCACAGCAAAGAATTAAAATGCCTGAAATTCAAACGAAATGCAGAAACATTAACGGATCATTATCCACTTACTGCTTTTTTTGAACAATAGAAAAGTCGATTGATTTTTTATCTAATTTAGCCTTACACAAAACAAAAATTATGATGAAAAGAATCTCAATTGCCTTATTGGCTCTCGTTTTTTTAGCTTCCTGCGCCGGAAAATACGGTGTGATGAAAAGAAGATATAACAAAGGATATTACATTGCACATTCTTCCAAGATCAATAATCCAGTTCAGCATAACGAACAAAAAGAAATAAAAGCCGAAAAACTTGCTTCAAAAAATAATTTACTGGAACAAAGCTCACAGAACACCAAAGATGTTTCAGCTTCGTCACTCCAAGCTGTCGCATTTAGCAAGATCAATTCGGAAGTAAAAACAAATGCCAAAAAACCTGAGCCGGTAGCAACAGCTGCAAACAAATTTACAGATCAGAGCATTTATCACTTAAAAACAATAGATCCATTATTGAACGATCATTCTAAAACCAAACCAAAAAAATCAAATGACGGAGATGTCATGAAAGTTCTTTTGGTGATCATGTGTCTCTTTCCAATAATTGCATTGATCGCTATTTATCTTCATGACGGAGACATTACACTTAATTTCTGGATCGATCTTTTACTTCATTTTGTCCTGCTTTGGTGGCTCTTCGGTATACTCGTTGTTCTGGACGTTGTAGACCTTCGATAAGTCGTAAAATCTTTAAGTATTTTAACATTTATTGCCAAGCAATTTCAGTACATTTGTACAAACTAGTTTAAACTCAAAACAAATGAAAAAAGTATTATTATTAGCAGCCTTCGCAGGATTACTTGCAAGCACTGCAGTTGCCAACGTAAAAGGTGACGACAAGGACAAAAAGAAAAAAGAATGCTGCAAAAAAGGAGAAGGAAAAGCTTGTGCTGGTGAGAAGAAAGAAGATTGCAAAAAAGGTGAAGCAAAAGCCTGCTGCAAGAAAAAAGCGGAAGGAACAACTGAAGCTTCTACAGAAGAGAAAAAATAACGATCATTCGATCAGTGAAAAACCTCCACTTACGTGGGGGTTTTTTTATTTTATATCAGGCCATTTACTTAATTTCGTAGCATGATTTCAAGCCCCTCAGGTATCTTTCAAAAAATAAACGGAACTTCTGCCACTGAATTAAAAAGGATCGCATCAAAAGTACTGAACAATGAACGTATCACATTTGATGAAGGCGTTTATTTATACAAGCACGGTGAACTTGGATTTTTAGGAATGCTTGCGAATCATGTACGCGAAAAAAAGAACGGCAATTTTGTTTACTTCAATCATAATTTTCATGTTGAACCTACCAACATCTGCGTTTACTCATGCTCTTTTTGTTCCTATTCCCGTCTGATCAAAAATCGTGAACAGGGTTGGGAACTATCGGTCGATCAGATCATGGACATCATTAAAAAATATGATGGAAAACCGGTTTCGGAAGTTCACATTACAGGTGGTGTAGTCCCGAAACAAGATCTGGCTTTTTACACCGAACTTTTTCAGAAGATCAAAGCACACCGTCCCGACCTTCACATCAAAGCACTCACCCCTGTTGAATATCACTATATTTTCAAAAAAGCGAAACTTACCTACGAAGAGGGAATGCGTATAATGAAAGACGCAGGATTGGGAAGTATGCCCGGAGGAGGTGCTGAAATATTTGATAAAGACATTAGAGATAAAATAGCAGGCGGAAAATGTAGTGCGGAAGAATGGCTGAGCCTACATGAAGTCTGGCATAAGATGGGAGGGCATTCCAATGCAACGATGCTATACGGACATATCGAAACATTTGAGCACAGAATAGATCACATGGAACGACTTCGTCAATTACAGGACAGAACAATAGGATTCAATGCATTCATCCCATTAAAATTCAGAAACAAGGAAAATGAAATGTCCAATGTTCCTGAAGTAAGTGTGATCGAAGATCTGCGCAACTATGCAATTGCAAGAATTTATCTTGATAATTTCGATCACATCAAAGCTTACTGGGCCATGATAGGAAGAAATACAGCCCAACTATCTCTGAACTTTGGAACAGATGACTTAGACGGAACTATTGATGACACCACCAAGATCTACAGCATGGCCGGAGCTGAAGAACAAAATCCAAAACTTAGTACAGAACAATTAGTTGACCTAATAAAAAACGTAAACCGTATTCCCGTCGAGCGAGACACACTCTACAACATTATCAAAACACACAATTAGTTTTATGAAACTTAAGATCACAACAATTCTTATTTTAATCATTGGACAATTCCAAGGACAAACAGATTCTTTAAAAAAAGCAACACCAAAAGATACTTCCTGGAAAACAACAGGATTTCTTGGATTGAATGCAAGTCAAACCGCTTTGAGCAATTGGCAGGGAGGAGGTCAGGATAATGTAGCCATCAATGCCATTCTCAATGCACAGGCAGAATATCGTAAAGGAAAAAACTACTGGCTGAACAAAATTGATATGCAATATGGGCTGATCAAACCAGGAGAAGCGAAAATTTTCAAGAAGAACATCGACCAGATATTTGCGGTAACAAAGTACAACTTGAACGCTTTCAATAAATATTGGTTCTATGCAGCACAAGCCGATTTTCGTTCACAAATGGCGCCTGGATATAATTACATAGGAGATTCCATTGCTGGAAGAGCCACTTCCGATTTTTGTTCTCCCGGATACATTCAGTTGGCAGTGGGACTTGATTTCAAACCAACAAAATATTTCTCTGCAACTTTTGCTCCTGTGGCCGGTAAAATCACCCTTGTAAATCGT
Organism: Bacteroidia bacterium; assembly: GCA_035438925.1. Classification (GTDB taxonomy): domain Bacteria; phylum Bacteroidota; class Bacteroidia; order B-17B0; family Aurantibacillaceae; genus Aurantibacillus. The sequence goes on from DAORJH010000031.1 coordinate 8,900, forward strand.
CAATACCTAGCTGATGCCGGTGCATTTGGTGTTGAGAAAGCCGTATTGGATACAGCAGGTAAAGTTGTAACTCCAGGAAAAAGAACAAGGATGGAGTTTGGTGGACGATTCATTTTAAAATTCAAAAAAGACATTGGCAAAAATGTGAATATCGATTCTTATCTCGATCTTTTCTCTAACTACAATAACAAACCGGGAAATATTGACGTTGTATTTAACAACCTCATTACATTCAAGATCAATAAATATTTTACTGCCAACATCATTTCTCAATTACTGTATGATGATGAGATCATCATTAAGCGTGACTGGAATCAGGATGGAAAATACGATCATAAGAATGACATTTACGGTCCGAGAGTACAGATCATTTCTACTTTCGCGATAGGATTTGGTTATAAATTTTAGCATTGAAGTATAGAAGAAATATTCAGGATGAATCGGTAAAAACGGATCTGGTTTCATTCTGTTTATGTGCGCTTCTGTTCTTTTCACCATCTCTATACTCTCAGGAACAGAAAGAAAATGTATTTTCACTTAAAACGGGACTAGGACTCAGTGGCACACAAATTCATGGTGATAATTACAGTGGCTTTGACAAGGCAGGAATTTATGGTGGAGCAGTTGTAAGCGCACGAATGAACAAACGGCTTTCACTGGATCTCGGATTTATTTTCACACAAAAAGGATCCCGACACAATCAAAATCCAGTAAAGAACGATTACAGCTATTATTATGTCAATCTGAATTACATTGAAATGCCTTTGATCGCAAATTATCTTTTGAATAAAGATTATTTCGTTTCAGGTGGTCCTTCCATAGCTTATCTTGCTTCTTACACTGAACAAACCGAACGAGGAGACTGGACAGGAGTCTATCCATTTGAAACTTATGAATACGGAATAAATGTAGGCTTGGGAAAAAGGATCAAGGAGAAATTTATTTTTGAAGTTCGTTCTTCCAATTCCATTTCCCCGATCAGAAGTTATGGCGTATTAGCAAGTACCGTCTTTTACCCGAATGCAGTGGCACAATTCTTCAACAAGGGTCTCTACAACAATGTCCTCACATTCATTCTCTCCTATCAGTTCAAATTTAAATCCAGACAAAATGAGCCAGTCCAAAATTAAGATCGTAGTTGCCGTAACCGGTGCGAGTGGAAGTATTTATGCGAAACTGTTGTTAGAAAGACTTTCTGTATTATGTGAACACATTGATGAAATAGGATTGGTGTTAAGCGATAATGCTAAAACAGTATGGAATCATGAATTAGGAAAAGATCCAGTTATCCCAGAAGGAGTAAAAGTTTTCGGAAAAAATGATTTTTACGCACCTTTTGCTTCCGGTTCAGCCAAATATACCTGTATGATCATTGCCCCGTGCAGCATGGGCACAATGGCAAGGATCGCTTCAGGAATGAGCAATGATCTGATCACGCGGGCAGCTGATGTGATCTTAAAAGAAAGAAGAAAACTGATCCTAGTAACAAGAGATACACCCTTAAGCCTGATTCACATCAACAACATGAAAACGATCACAGAAGCAGGAGGCATCATCTGTCCTGCCTCACCGTCTTTCTACAGCAATCCGAAAAACATCGAAGAAGCAGTGATGACAGTGATCAATCGCGTGATTGACCTCGCAGGAATCGAAAACCCAAGTTATCGCTGGGGAAATTAATCACTGATCACTTTCAATCCTGTCCTTCTGTTCTTCGCTCTCCCCTCTTCACTTGCGTTATCTGCAATTGGCATTAAAGCGCCATAGCCTGTCGCTTTGATCCTCTCTGCACTTATTCCTTTCGAAAGAAGATAATTTCTCACTGCCTCAGCTCGTTGTTGCGAGAGCCGAAGATTATCACCAGCCGAGCCCACATCATCTGTATGTCCTTGTAACTCTATCACCATCTTTTTCTTCAAATTGAGAACTTCAGCCAGATCATTCAATGCTTTATTTGAAGAAGGTTTCAGACTGGATTTGCCTGTATCAAAGAACACATTGGTAAGAATGAATTCTTTGGGAGGATCGATCTTGATGGCTACCTCATAAATAGCCTCTTTATCAGCAGGCACACTCATTTTTGTATACTCCACATCGCTTGTAAAGTTTTTGTATTTCAAACTATAAAGTGCATTGACAGGAATGAGCATGCTGAATTTACCTCTCTCATCTGTATGAGCCTTGTAACGCGACTTGGTTTTGTCATCCTCAAACACAATGATCTCATTAGCGAGCGTCTTGCCTTTGAAATTTGTAACAACTCCATTTAACAATGCCATTTTATCAGTTGGCTTTAGCTCTTGCGTTCTCATTACTATGCTGCATAGTAAGAAAAAGGATGAAAGTAA
>DAORJH010000032.1:0-11214 GCA_035438925.1 Bacteroidia bacterium
GAAAGTACGATCAATCTTGCGAGTTTGTGCGGTTCCAATACTTCCCCATATTCTCTGAAAATTGTCGTAAGTTTCTTCTCATCATATTCATTGAGGATCATTTGAGCAGTGAGTGAACTTTTTCTGTTCATTCGCATATCCAGATCCGCGTTGAATCGAATGGAGAAACCTCTTTCCGGCACATCAAATTGATGAGACGAAACACCCAGATCACCTAAAATTCCATCAACTTCGGTTATGCCGTGCAGACGGAGGTAATTCTTCAGGAATCGGAAATTCTGCGGGATCAAAGTAAAACGAGCATCTTTCAATGAATTTGCCTGAGCATCTTCATCCTGATCGAATGCGAATAACTTTCCGTTAGGTCCTAATTTCTTAAGAATCTCGGCAGAATGACCACCACCTCCAAAAGTGAGATCAACATAAATACCATTTGGTAAAATGTTAAGGTTATCAATACAAGCTTGTAAAAGAACGGGGGTGTGATAAGCTGGTGCTTTACTCATCATCACCTTCGTTGAAGTTCAGTCCACCCAACACATCAACTGCTAATTTTTCAATATCTACTTCCTGTTTCAGGAATTCGTCATAAACTGTTTTATCCCACAATTCAATAATGTTATTGCTTCCCAAAACCTTTAAGTCTGACTTGATCTGAGCATATTCAGTCAGTGGTTTTGGTAAAAGCAAACGACCAGTCGTATCCGCCAACACACTTGTTGCCCCACCTGTAAACTTTCTCACGAACACATCATTCGCTTTTATCAGGCGATTCAGTTTGCTGATCTTTTTATTCAGTTTATCCCACTCATTCATGGGATAGAGAACGAGACATTTCTGGTGCAGATTTCGGTTCACGACAAATCCATGATCGAACAACACTTCGAGTTGTTTACGCAGATCAACAGGAAACATGAACCTTCCTTTTGCATCTACTTTACAATCGTATTCTCCAATGAGACTTGCCATCTGCAGATTTAAATGATAGTGGCAAAAATACTCAAAATTTTACCACTTTCTACCACCAAATTCCATTTTTTACCACTTTTGTTGATAAATCGAGGTTGTTAACAAGAAAAGAGGGTCCTTTTTTAGGTATATCCGGAAGCTATTTTTATGATTGATGTAAAAAATTCCCAATGAAAAAGGGCTTTTTAGGGCTGTAAAAGCTTTTGAAAAACCTTGGATAGAAGTCTGTAGGATATTAACAATTATGGATTATTTTTGTCCACTTGAAATGGAAGTGAAAAAGTATATTGATGTTGAGAAGGTTCTGAAGACGAAAGCCAAGACGCTTTACAGGTTGCTTCCTCGCTTTGCCATTAATTGGTTAAAGCGGAAATTGCATGAAGACGACATTAATCAAGGTATGCTTTACCTCGAAAAGTTTCATGAACTTGAGTTCAATACGGAAGTTGTTAAATTTCTTAATGTTAAGCTAGAGGTGACTGGAATTGAAAATTTACCAAAAACAGGGGGCATCATCATTGCCTCCAATCATCCACTAGGAGGATTAGACGGCATGGCTCTGATTAAAGCGATTGGTGATCAGCGATCGGACGTGCGTTTTATCGTGAATGATATTTTGAAGAATATTAAAAACTATGGTGATGTTTTTGTTGGAGTGAACAAAGTGGGTGGTCAGAGCAGAAACAGTTTGCAATTCGTAGAACAGGTTTACGCAACAGAGGCGGCCATCCTTATTTTTCCGGCAGGTCTAGTGAGCAGAAAATTTCCTGAGGGGATCCGTGATCTGGCCTGGAATAAGAGTTTCATCAATAAATCCATTAAATACAACAAGCCGATCGTTCCGGTTTTCATTGAGGGAGAGAATTCTAAATTCTTTTATAATTTTTCAAAGTGGAGAAAAAGGCTCGGAATCAAAGCAAATCTTGAAATGCTTTTTCTTCCGGATGAAATGTTCAAACAAAGAGGAAACACCATCAAGATCCATTTTGGAAAGATCATTGAGCCCTCGCTTTTCTATACAACGCACACACCACAGGTATGGACGAATATTATGCATGATTACATTTACACAGATGCAATCAGAAAAGGAATTTCCTTCCGTGATTATGCAAGAGATCTTAAGTAGATTGTTTTTTGAAACTTTTAATCAAAAAGTCTAGGCTGAATTTTCCACTTCCAAAAGAAATTAGTGCCATCAGCATGATGATGTAATAAAGTGGTATTTCAAAACCATTCTCACTTGCCGGAAATCCATATTGCCAGTGAACAGTTTTAATTGCGACCAACATAACGATGATGAGAGGTAAAGCTATAATTCGAGTACCTAAACCGAACAATAATAAAAATACACCTGCCATTTCTGTAGATGCGGATAAATAAGCATTCAACTTTGGAGCGAATATACCTATGCTCTCAAACCATTCTGCTACCGAATTAATATCAGTCCACTTCGTTTTTGCAGGTTCCCAAAAACCATAAGCAAGGATCAAACGAATTAATAAAAGACTGGGGCTGGCTGATTTCTCTGCAATAGAAATATAAATATTATACAACTTCATCATTTTGCTTTGCTGAAACCAAGTATGAATTTTCGGTTTCGCAGATCTTCCATGAAATGAAGTGACTTATCCTTCAACAATTTGATATCATTAATTCCAAATGCAGAATTGGCTTCAACGAGAATATCTTTCAGTAATGCACCGTTCGCGATATTCTCAAGCACATAGGTGTAGAACATGGAAAGATCAACGAACTGCACATTGCCCGATTCTTTTTCGCGATAGATCAATAAAAAGTAATTTCCTTTTTTTGCTGTGAGTTCTTCACCCGGAGGGGTGGTATGAACCGGAAAGCTTAGTGGAATGATCCTGTATTCAGGATTTAAAACAATTTGCTCAGAGAGAAGATCCCCTTCTATTTTAAATGGAGGATAATCAATATCTTCCATCGTATGAACATCCAGTTCGAGCCACTCGAAATAAAGCAGGTCGTTCAGAAATGGGATGTTTAACTCTTCAGTTTTGTTTTTTGCAATGCAATATTCATAAAACTCGAGCGGCATGCGCCAGACCTGTGTGGTTTGACATTTATGCTCCGTGAAATATTCATTCGCCAAGTCATTCCAGATCTCCTTATTCAGATAACTGTAAGTGATCGGATATGCCGTTTCAAGAATATCTGTAACGATATTATAAACCAATCGACGGTAATGATGCAAGTTTTCCTTATTAATGCCTATTAGTCCCTCCGGTTCTGTTCCCGTTCTACAATAATCTGCAAGCAAATTTTGTTGAAGTTGCGTTTCTTTCTTAAGCATGTACTTCTGCTCCTTTCCAAACCTTTTCTGTGATCCCATTCAGGCGTTCAAGTTCTTGCTGTAATTCTTCTAACTCTGGTATATTAAAATCACGCTCCAATAGAACAGGTACCGGTTTCATCAATGAAATTGCATGCTCGAATAATTCATACACCGGGTCTATCATTGCGTGACCATGCGTATCAATTATCAAAGTATCTGAAACCTTTTCGTGTCCTGCCATGTGAATATAGGCAGCTTGATCTAAAGGCAGTTCGGAAAGAAATTCTTTTGCATTGTAATTGTGATTGAAAGAGTTCACGTAAATATTATTTACGTCGAGTAACAATTTACATCCAGATTCTTTTACTATAGCCGAAATGAATTCTGATTCTTTCATCTCCGCTGCAACAGGTGTGTAATACGAAACATTTTCAAGTACCAATGGCATTTCCAGCACATCCTGCACTTGTTTAATACGCTGAACTATATGCCTGACTGCATCTTCTCTGAAAGGAATGGGAAGAAGATCATAGAGATGGGCATTCTCGCACTTAGAATAACTTAGATGCTCAGAATAAACTTTTACATTGTAGGTCTTCAGAAACTTTTTCACTTGATTCAAAAATTCCATGTCCAGTTCTTCAGGACTGCCAATGGAAAGTGAAAGACCATGGCAGGTGACAGGATATTTTTCTGCTGCTTTATCCAGCAGTTTCTTCCAATAACCTCCCATGCCGATCCAGTTCTCCGGGGCCAGTTCAATGAAGGAAGGATTGAGGATATCATTCTGAAGCATTTCTTCAGCGAAATCCTTTCTGAATCCAATACCCGTATACCTTTTTTTGATCATGTTATTACAAATAAAAAACCTGCCCTTCTTTTGAGGAAGGGCAGGCTCACTGTTTCATTATTTTGGATTGGTCTTTTTTTCTTCCTTCTTCTCTCCTTTTTTCTCTCCACATTTACCTTCTCCACATTTTCCGTCTTTTGCTTTTTTCTCTCCGCATTTTGCGTCTTTCGCTTTTTTCTCTCCGCATTTTGCGTCTTTTGTCTTCGTGTGATCAGTTTCAGTTTTTTTCTCGCCGCAATTAGCTTCGATCGTTTTAACTAATGAAGTACGAACTTCACCGGCAGTTCCCAGTGCATTGTACTCAAGAAGACTGTTCGCTTTTACTGCAGAAACGCTAAGTAAAGCACCTGCGATCATTGAGCAGGTTACAAGTGATGATTTTTTTTCCATTTGTTTTGTGTTTTTAAGTTATATACTAATATACGATTCAGAACAGGCTTCCTTACAAGGGGAATTATTTTTTTGCAAAATATTCCGTAATTGCTTGATTTACAGTATTTTTTCTTTTTTCAGAGAATTCAACAGATGCATACTCTGACCTTTGCCTGATCAAATTCTCTAGTTTGCCTATTTGTTCCACAAAGCGGCGACAATATTTACAAGTAATAAGATGAAAACGGTATAAAAGATTTTCTCCAAAGCTTAATTTGGTATATGAGGATTTTGTCTGCATGTAGGTCGCATCCTTACAGCCAAATCTGTACCATTTATACGTATGTTGATGTTCGTTGTTCATTCAACTTTGATCCAGTTCTTTTCTATGCATTCTCTTATTTGAAGTTTGCTTCTGTGCATAATGACCCAGAAGTTAGACGAGGTGATGTTGAATTCCTTACAAACTTCCTTTGCAGTTCCCTCTTCCAATATACACAGTGAAAATATTCCTTTCCATTTGACAGGCAATTTTTCAAGACATCTATCCAGCATTTCCTGAAATTCGCTTCGTTCTACTTTGTATTCACTGCTTTTCCAATCCATGGGGGTGGCATTGCTTTGCCAATGGCCCATTTTTTCCTCATTAAAAAAATGATCATAATTAGGTGCAGTGTACGTGTTGAGTTGTAAAGGAGACTCCTTTTTTGTGGAAGCTTTTTTATAATGGTCGATGATCTTATTCTTCAAAATAGCAGTGAGCCAGGTTTTTTCAGATGCCGCCCCTTTAAATGTTTGAATTGCTTTTAATGCAGAAAGAAAAGCATCCTGAACCAGATCTTCCGCAAGGTCTTTGTCGTTTACTCTGTAGTATGCGTAATTTACGAGGTATCCGGAATATTTATTTACCCACTCTTTCGGGTCAAGACCATGTGTATTTTTTTGCTGATCCATATAGATCAAAACACTTTATAAAGAATAGGTTTACTCGGAGATGCGTCGTTTTCAAATGATGCGATCTGAAGATTAAGAATAAAAGTTCCATCCATGATTTCATTGGGAACATAAACCAATTCCGTTATTGTTTTATGTAGTAATGGGGCCTTGGGATAATTCCAGAAGACATGATGTGAAGCGAGTTTACCTTCATCATTCTCGCGATCTATACTTGGCAGATCGATCAACAGATGCTCTATGCCAATTGAATTGAGGTATTCAATTGCATCATGTTCTATGTAAGGCGGATTGGTATTACTGTATTGAAAAGACTTCTTAGTGGGTGAATTTCCTATTGTACGAATCACAATTGCTTCCGGAACAGGAACACCTTCGAGGGCACTTTCGAATTGCTTTTTTGTGAGGACAAGATCTCCGTTATCTTTTTCTAGCGGTAAGATCGTTACCAATTCAGCAATGAAAACGAAACGCTTGAGGGACTGATTGATGGTAATGAATTCCTTGCTGATGTGTCCTACACATTCTGTATGAGTCCCGTTACCGTGTGGATTGAAAGTGATGTTTCTGAAATTAACACTGCCACCTTGATTCACATCGCCAATCCATTCTCCATTCACAACCGGCTCGAGTTTCATTGGTCGCACATACCAGGCACTAACACAATCTTTTCCTGAATGAAGAGGAATTGAAATGTCAATTGGCTTGAAGAAATCAATGTTGAATTCTCTTCCTTTATGAAATAAGGTGCCTATCATTTATACTGCAACTGCCGCTTTAATGTGTGGATGAGGATCGTAATTCTCAATTGTAAAATCCTCGAATTTGAATTGAAAGATATCTGCTACAGCAGGGTTTATTTTCAAAGTTGGCAATTTTCTGAAATCACGGCTCAATTGAAGTTTGGTTTGCTCCAGATGATTTGTATACAAATGTGCATCACCCAATGTATGAACGAACTCTCCTGCTTTTAAACCACAAACCTGAGCTACCATTAATGTAAGCAAAGCATAAGAGGCAATATTAAATGGAACTCCTAAAAATATATCTGCACTTCGCTGATAAAGCTGGCAACTCAATTTTCCATCAGCTACATAGAACTGAAAAAATGCATGACATGGAGGAAGCTTCATTTGGTTGATGTCTGCAACATTCCATGCACTAACAATAAGTCTTCTTGAATCAGGATTCTTTTTGATCATATCAATGACCTGAGTGATCTGATCAATATGTTCTCCATTTGGCGTAGGCCAATTCCTCCATTGATAGCCATAAACCGGTCCTAAATTCCCGTTCTCATCCGCCCACTCATCCCAGATACTTACTCCATGATCCTTCAGGTATTTTATGTTTGTCTCTCCTTTCAGGAACCATAATAATTCATGGATGATACTTTTGGTATGCACTTTCTTTGTTGTTAATAGGGGGAAGCCCTCTGCCAGGTCGAATCTCATCTGGTAACCAAATACACTTTTAGTACCCGTGCCGGTTCTGTCTGTTTTCACTGCGCCGTGTTCCAGCACATGTTTCATCAAGTCATGGTATTGTCTCATTCTACTCTTCTCTTTGTTATACAGTGCTAAAATAAAAAATCCCCTTCTCTTTTCGAGAAGGGGATTTTAAAAAGTTGTTAGTTTGTTTACTTCATCAAAGAAACGTGACCTACATATTCCTTACGGCCTTCGCCATTGGCGCCATTCGCTTTTACTTTGAATACATAAGTTCCATTTTCAGCCATGATACCTTTTACAGTTCCATCCCATCCTTTATTCACATCTTTGGTAGAATAGATCAATGAACCCCAGCGATCGTAAATATCCATACTGAATCCGTCTGCTTTCATTCCAACACCCTTCACATTAAAGATGTCATTCAAATTATCTCCGTTCGGAGTGAATGAGTTTGGAATGAACATTGAGAATTCATCGCGAACTTCGATCACTTTCAGAATACTGTCAACACATCCTTTATCAGTAGTTGAGATCAACATGACAGGGTAGTTACCTGTTCTGTCGTACAATCTGGCAGGATTTTTAGTTCCCGAAGTGTCGTTTCCATTATTACCTTTTGTTCCTGAGAAGGTCCAAAGATAACTTGTTACATTTCCTGCACGATTAGTTGGATAGAAGGTAACGTTATTATTTGCAGTTGTGATCAATTCAGGATCTGAAGTAAAATCAGTTCCCGGCATTGGATTCACAGTTATAGGCGTATGATGATCGAATGTCCAAGCACAACCGTTCTTACCAATTGTTTTTATCTTTAAGTTATAGATTCCTGCTTCATCCAAACAATAAGTGAAATCATCCCCCTGATAAACTTTGCCATTTCCAAAGTCATAAACGATGGACGCCGCATTGTTTTGCGTCTGTGAATTCAGCTTCACGCACATTGGCTGGCAACCTTCATAAGAAGGCAATTCGATCTGCGGTTCAGGTGCCTTATTTACATTCACTGTGAATGAAGCGCCAATTGTATAGAAAGGACAAGCTATATCATAAGCAGTCACATTATAGATAGTTGTTCCGTCAGGATGACCGTACTGAACACTTCCTGTTGGTGAACCTAACCATTGTTGAGGGTTCCATACATAAGCATAATTGTGACTACCTCCACTCGCTCCTGCGATCAAAGGAATACTGTCGCCACGACAAACAACTTTATTACCCGGAGTTCTTGTGAAGGAAATAGGACTCAACACTTCTACTTTAGTAGAACCGTAAGTTTTACAAGGACCCAAAGTCACTTCCAGTGAATAAGTTCCGGCTAACGGAGTTTGCATAGAAGGGATCAACAGAACCTGATTTGTATTGGTAAAACCATTCGGACCAGTCCATAAGTAACTAGTTCCACCTGCAGGGCCACTCACTGAATAAGTGGCATTGTAGCACATTTGCTTATATGGCTCCAGATCAAATTTAATGATAGGGTTGATGGTTACCTGAGTAGTATTGCTATTGTAACACATCAATGCACCGTTTGTGTATGCAGTAAACACAGTATAAATTCCGGTTGCAGTTGTACCAGGAGCTCCTAAAATTGGATTCGGAATACTCGAAGTAAATCCGGTTGCAGAAGCCCAGCTATAAGAGATCGCACCCGGAGAGCTTGAAGTCAACTGAACATTCTCAGGATAACAAACGGCTGTTGGAGCATTTACGGCTATAGGAGATACTGGCACTACATTAATAACATTGAATGCATTGATAGAGCAACTCTTTGTTCCTATCGCCCATGTTGCAACCACATTGTATAATCCGGTTGCAGAAGGAGAAATGTCAACTATGTTCGTGTTCGAACTTGTTGCAATGAATCCGTTAGGACCGGTCCAAAGGAAGTTAGGAGCCATCGGGTTAGTAGTGGCCGTTAGGAAGGCGGTGTTATGCTGACAAATGTTATTTGGCAAAGTAAGCGTGATAGGAGAAGTAGCCACGATGGATACATTAGAGACAGCTGTGCTTGTACAAACCAAAGTAATACCCTGTACAGCAAATGATGCAGTTACAATGTAATTACCGGCATGAATTGGTGCAGTGTTCGGGATACTTGGATTCTGAAGTGCAGAAGTAAAGTTATTCGGACCAGACCACATGTATGCTGTTGGAGGAACAGCATTATTAGCCGTTAAGTTCAACTGATCTCCCATACAAAGAGTGAAATTAGGAGTTACGTTTGTTGGATTTACAGGAACTACTCCAGCAGTAGTTGTGTTTCCTGCCATACAAACCCCTCCGTTTGAGAAGGAGTTGACGACTTGAACAGAATACACACCTGAATTACTTGGCTGGGCAACGGGAATGATCGGGTTCTGGAAGGCAGAAGTATAGCTGCCAGGGCCTGTCCAATTATACGTGACGAGTGTACCACCCGGTACGGCCGCAACACTTAAACTTAAAGGTGTATTTTGACATACCGGTGAATTACTTGAAGGAACAACAGTAGGAGTAGGATTCACGGCAAGATTCACGGTTTTTGTGATAGGGCACTGACCTGGAGAAATGACAACAGTATAAATTCCACTTGCGTTCACTTGTGCATTCGGAATAGCAGGTGTTGCTAAAGAAGATGTAAAGGCATTTGGCCCTGTCCATGTATAAGTTAATGCTCCTGTATATGTAGTAGCAATTGAAAAGTTAGCGGTAGAACCACTACAGATTGGTGAATTCACCGAAGCTGTTGCAGTAATTGCTCCTGCAGGCATTGAAGGAGGTATATAAAGATTATAATCTTCGCATTCGCCGTATGTTGTCGTATTACATGGATCAATGAAGGCACCGTTAGTTGCCCAAATACATCTTACACGCATACGGTATGTACCACCAGCTTGCCCAATAGGCACAGTAAATGTACCAGAAATAAAAGTTGCTGCCGGAGGAACTGCAGTTCCTATCAAGCGCTCTCCCGGTAAATCGAAAACGTTGTTTTGATTCCAGTCAACAAAAAGGGCAAATCCCTGAGAATAAATGTTACCGGATTGAAAATTACAAGTGATCACTTGTCCCGGATTTGCAACCATGTAATGCTCACAACCCCAGAAACGATAATTTCTTTGACCAATACCTGTTACGATTTGCGAATTACAACAAGAGTTGTTGTTCACAATATTTGTAACGGCCCCACTTGTATTAAAACTATTGATAAAGTCATTAATGAAGTTACCCGGTGCATTACAAGCTCCGGCCTGATTACAAGGTGTCATGAAGTAAATAGGAAGGCAGTAAGGTGCTGAACCAACACCCGGCTGCGCAAATCCTTTGTTCACCATGAAGATCAGACAAAGAAAGATGAATATGCTATTGATTCTTTTCATGTTTAATGCTTTTTGACTTATTAATTCAATTTGTAGATCAATTTATTTTCAGGCAATAAAACCAAAACGTCTTTGTAACCCGGAAGCGTGACGATCACTTCATCCGTTTTACTGCGCTGATTCTCAAATCTTGAAATATCGATGATGGACTCATCAAGAGTGACACCAGTTGCTAAATGATTTCTCTTTACATAAAAAGACTCAGAATAATACCACATCTCTTTCGCGTACTGCATTTTATTGGTACTCTTCCAGGCTTCAAAACCTTGAGGTCCTCCATGTTTCCACTCCATATAAGGTGTAAACTTTTTTACCTTTTCAGGGTTAAGTTTAATGTCTTCTACTTGTTGTGAAAAAGACATAAGTGAAAATCCCATTAGAAGGGAAAGAAATAGAAATTTAAGTTTTGAATTCATTTTACGTAATTTATACTATACAAAGTTAGAATTTCAATAGAGAAAACTACCTTTTTTCACTAAGTAGAAAGGTTGATTCACTCAAAATTTTAGCTTTAAAATGATAAGATTATAATCGATTTAGGCGAATTGAAATACTTTTAGATGCTGAATATCAATTATTTACATATCGGTAGTGGCCGATGATGGTATAATCAAACAGCATATCTTCCAGCACATTCCCACCTCCAATATTGTGAGCGATCAAAAAACCGTTTCCCTCTGTATTTTTTATGTTTGTAATGATCCCGATATGCGTGATACCACTCATCGAATTCTTGTTTTGAAGATTCCAAGTAACAAGATCTCCTGGTTTGTAATCCTCCCACTTTTGACTAATCTTCAGTTTTGCGTTTTTCCTTTCAAAATAAACCATGAGATTAGGAACCCTCCTGTGATCGATGTTTGGATCCGGCGATTTAAGTTTCCATAATTTCGGATATTCATTAAAATGCAGTTTCATATCTTCATGCACTACTTTCTGGAGGTCTATGTTTATTCCTCT
>DAORJH010000033.1:0-11166 GCA_035438925.1 Bacteroidia bacterium
ATAATTCCATTGAAGAAACTGGAATTATTCAAGGGCGCCATCCCATCTAAAATATTTGAGGCATTGGCAATGGAAATTCCAATTTTGCTGGGTGTAGAAGGTGAAGCCAGGGATTTATTCATTGACAAAGGACAATGTGGGTTGTTTTTTGAACCACAGAATGATTCAGACTTGGTTAAAGCAATAAGAATAATGATAAGCGATAAACTAAAGATGCAGGTAATGGGTAAGAATGGAAGGAAATACGTGGATGAGAATTTTAATCGGGATCTTATCGCTTCCAAGTTGTACAAAGAGATCTTATCCTTGAGTAGTACGATGAAAACAGAGAATAAATAATTAGGAATAGAAATTAGTAACTTAAAGAAATAGTAGAAGGTGGATCTTCAGACAAACATAAGCTATAAAAAAAGGATCTTTTGGTTCTTTCCGGTTCTGTTTTGCTTTTGTCTCCCTTTTGGTTCTTTGTTGCTTTCTGGGATGATCGTACTTTGGACTTTGACTTCCTTTTTCGTGATTGAGAAAGAACAGTTATTAAAAGGAGTCAAAAATCCCTGGTTCCTGCTTCTTACCGGTTTTCTGTTCCTCACTGCTTTCAGTGCATTATTCTCATCCAATCTTGCAGAGGCCTTGTTCAACATCGAGAATAAACTGAGCTTTATTCTTTTTCCGTATTTGATCTTTTGTTTTAACTGGAGTCCGCAGATCCTGAAAAAATGTGTTACTTCGTTTGTGTCCGGATGTTTTTTCGCTTGTCTATTTCTTATCGTTAGGGCTTTTTATTTTTATTCCCAGGGAAATCCAGATTCTTTTTTCTATAATCAGTTCTCTTATTTTGTTCACCCGTCCAGTTTTAGTATGTATCTGATCCTGGCTATATGCCTGGCTTCTATCTATTATCCACAATGGTTTGGTGCTGTTAAAATGTACACGTATATCACTTACATTTATGTTGCTTTATTTTGTGTGACGATCTTTCTCAATTCATCTAAGATCGGATTGATAAGTGCCTTTATTTGTTTCCCTATTCTTATTTTTTATAAATGGAGGGAAAAACTTAACCTCAAAATGGGCTTAGCGCTCGTAGCAGGGATAATTCTTCTTTTGTTTGTCTCCATAAAACTTTTTCCAGGTCCGTTCGAAAGGTTTGAAGCTGTATTGCATTTCTCTTCTGCTAACATCGATAAAACCTCAAGCGAAAGTACCACTGTGCGTTATCTGATCTGGGAGCAATGTATTGAGATCATAAAAAATAATTTCTTCTTTGGTGTTTCTGTAGGGGATGTGACCGATGTTCTCGTTAAAGCTTATCAGCAAAATGGCATGACGGGAGCCTTAGAACACCGCTTAAATGCACATAGTCAGTTCTTTCAGACATTTGTAGGCCTTGGCTTCATTGGATTTGTTTTGCTCTTTGGATTTACTTTTTTTGCTTTAATCAGAGCGTTTGTAAAGAAGAATATTATTCTATCCATTTTTTTGATCTATATCATCCTTAATTTTTCAGTAGAAAGCATGTTGCAGCGCTCTGATGGTACTTTGTTCTTTGTTTTTTTCTTTTGTTTTTTTAACCGCGAAAAGATATATGAGGAACTTGCTTAAAGCATATTTTTGTTTTTTTATTTTTTCTGTATGGCAAGTTCAAGCTCAGCAGGGAGAATTTCGGTGGCCAATTGATTCGCCAAGGGTCTTAACAGGCAACTATGGTGAGTTGAGACCAAACCATTTTCATGCTGGTTTGGATTTTAGTACCAACGGTAAGATCGGTTTTCCGGTTTATGCAGTCGCGGATGGATACGTTTCTCGAATTCGTGTTAGTGCTGTTGGATATGGGAATAGTATTTACATCACTCATCCGGGCGGAAAAGTGAGTGTCTACGGTCACTTGTCTTCCTTCTTCAAAGAAATGAGTCAATTCGTGAAAAAGGAACAATATGCAAGAGAGAGTTTTGAAATTGACATCAATTTAAAACCGGAAGAGTTCAAGATCAAAAAAGGAAAACAAATAGGCCTTAGTGGAAATAGTGGTGGCTCTACCGGTCCCCACTTGCATTTTGAACTTCGTGATGAGAAAAGTGAAGTTCCATTGAATCCATTGGAATATTATGAAGTGGCAGATGATCAGCTGCCGGTAATAGAACGGGTTGCTTTTTACAACCTTAGCGACACTTGTTCTCCTAAATTCATACAGTCTTATAAGGTGAAAAGAGATAAGAAGGATAGTTTGATGTTGGAGAACGATACAATCATACTCAAGCAGGGAATTTTAGGATTTGCCTTCGCCGGATTTGATAAGTCGAAAGCCAATGGAAATGCAAACAATATTTATGCGGCCAGGGTTTATTTCGACAATAAACTCGTTCATGCACATCGTTTAGATCAGATCGACTTTTCGGATGCTCGTTTTGTGAACGAATTCTGTGAAACAGTAGAGAAATTCAAGTATCAAAAGTGTTTTATGCCGACTCTATATCCTCCTAATCTATATGAAAAACGTCCGACCAAAGGAAGAATTCTTTTATCAGATACCAATTACCATACATTGAAGCTTTCTGTGTATGATGAGAATGCCAATGAAAGAGTTATCCAATTTACTTTCAAGACAAGAAAGCTGAACTATTATGCGCCTCCTTCCATTAATAGTGATGTGTATGTTAATTGTAATGAAGATCTGATGATTGGAAAGAAGAAGTTGCAGATCTTTATTCCTGCAAATACACTTTATTACTCTACTGGTCTCATATTTGAAAACACTATTGAGACATCGGGCAAGGTGATTATTCTTCCAAGAGAGATCAACTTAAGGTCGACATGCATTATTGGATTTGAAGTCCCAAAGAAGCTCAGGAGTTACAAAGATAAACTGATATTAAACAGCGGATCGAATTATATACCACCGATGGTGAAAAGAGACTCTGTTTTTTATTCAGTAAAGAATCTGGGTAGTTTTTTATTGGAAGTTGATACAATAGCTCCTTTGCTTAAATTCAAGCTCTCAGAAGCAAAACTAAAAGCTTCGAAGTCTTTAAGATCGCTTGAGTTTACAATGTCTGACAAACAAAGTGGTATCAGTAAATACAAATTGACTGCAAATGATAAATGGGTGCTTGCAGAGTATGATGCCAAGAATGATCTTGTGATCTGCAATTTTGACGAGAATATTCCTACCGGAACGGTCAATTTTGTTCTAATGGCAGAAGATAAGGTAGGAAATAAGAGTCAAATCAAGATCGAGTTAAAACGATGAGTGGACTCAGGAGTTTATTTGAATCAATCTATCTATCACATGACTAGTATCTAGTACTAGGAAACTCTAAAATCAAACGAAGCCTTATTTTATCTACGCTTCTACTTCCGTCACAATACTAGGGAAGATCCTCACATTTCCGGTTTCTTCTCTTCTGAATTGGTAGGTGTATTTATAATGACTTTCCAGTCCGGATTTGTTTGGAAGTCCATTGATCATCATGATATTCCTGTTCTTAGCAAATTTCAATAATTCGCGCAGGTAATGGGCTGAGATCTGACCTACCTCGTCAATGATACAATGTACTTTAAAGTCCTTACTGCTTCTGTGACTTGATTCTTTAATGAATACATGGAGTAGGGTGATGTAGATGATAGCTTTTACAAGGATGTCGGTTCCGGTACTTCCAATGCTGTCGATCTTGTGTGTCCATCCGGTTTCATTCATTCCTTCTTTGATGTTAAACTTCAATTCGAATAGATCCTGAAGCCTGATCTCTTCCTGCTCTTGTTCCTTGATGGCGTTTCTTAATTGCTCCAATAACTTTACAGCTCTTGTGCTGATCTCTCTTTTTTGTCCGGTTGCAAAATCGGTATTGAATAATCCTTCATTGTAAACCAAACCGTGTTCTTCACGGAATTCTTCAACTTTCTTTAAGAGACGATATACTTTATTATCCGATTCTTCGATCTTGATCTTGATGAATTCGATCAGCTTGCTTTCTTCGAACTCTGCTTTCTTGAAATCTTCAGCGATCAAGGCAATGATGTGCTGGATCTTGTCTTTTTGTCCGCTTAGCTCTTTTACTTTTGTTGCGATACTATCTGTTACAAGTCCGATCTGAGTCGCAGTTTCCGCAATGGAAAGTTCGATCTTGTTCTCATTGATGAAAGAGCGTAAGTTTTGCGCAAATTTTTCGTACTCACTTTGCGACGCATCATTTCTGATCAAGAAGTTAAAGTGATTATCGATCCTGAACTTACCCGCAAACTCATTCACAAATCGTTGGAAGGCACTATACTCTTCTGTGAAATAAGATTCATTTTTTAGCAACTGTGTACACAGATCCGCGATCTTATAATTTGTACGTTTTGGTTCTGCTCTTTCAATGATGTCAGCCAGCTTGTTATAAATAGGTGTTCCGCGGAATGTAGAAGTGTAGAATGTAACACCGTTATTGAATTCGATCAGTTCTTCATCCAAAGCTCGTTTTTGTTTCTGCAACTCCATTCGTTTCAAATTGAACTTACGGGTGGCATCTTCCAATTGAATGGTAAGATCACTGTTGTTCTTGATGAACTCTTCCTTTTTCTGAATATAATCTGGAAGTTTATCAAATTTCTCTCTTTTGTCCTTTAAATAGTCGGAAACCAATTGAGCATATTGTTCTATCTCTTTAAGTGATTCTGTGATCTCCTTGATCCTTTCTTCTACTTGCTTCAGTTGTTTGGAGTCTACTCCCTTGTTCTTGAAATTACCTTCTTTCTCTTTTGATAATTCGTCCTCCTTCGCCTCAAATTCCTTCACTTGATTCTTCTTCTCAACTTCCAATTCACTTACTTCACTTTCCTGTCTTTGTTTCAATTCAGCCAGACGTTCATCATTGTAGATCTTTAAACGATCGAATTGTGTGTTGAAGTCTGCAATAAGTACATTTTTCTTTTTATTTAAAATAGAAAGTTCTTCTTCAACAATATTCAAACGCTGACGATTTCCACTGAGGGATTGTTCAATATCCGATCCTGCTTTTAATTTCCACTCTTCGAGTTCGGTAGATAATTTTTGTTCTCTTTTTTCTGCTAATTCAAGTGAATAAGTAAGGACTTTGATATCTTCTTTCAATTCACCTGCCTGCTTTCCAAATTTATCAGCCGCAAGCATTTTTTCATCTGTATTCGAATTTTGAAACTGATTCAATGATTCTTCCAGGTCACGGATCTGAGCAAGTCTTTCATTTTTCTCGAATTGATACTCTTCAATAGACTTGGAGATCACTTCTACATTATCTAATTTAAGGCTGATTCCATATAGCGTATTGGCTGTAGTTTCTTTCAGCTCAGGTGTGATATCAGTTCTGAAAAGTAATTTTTCATTCACTACTTTACCAATGGTCTGCTGCCAGTCCTTTACATTCTTTTCGAGGAAACCATAGAATGCGTCGTGTTGCACATTCAATTTGGCTTCAATTTCCTTGATCTCATTCTTGATACGAATGATCTCATTGTTTGTTTGGTTGACACGGTTGACCAAAGAAGTTTTCAGACGACTTTCCGTATTTTCCCATTCTCTTTGTATAGTAGCCACTACATTTTGTTTAATGGCTCTTTCACTTTTATTCTTATAAGTAGCTGCTCTTAATTCAGCTAGTTCACTTTCCAAACTTTTGATCTCTGTTTCATAGAAGCGGGTACTGCGGATCACTTTCTCTTCACTTTTCAGTTCATTGAACTCGATCTGTTTTGCCGTTACTTCAGCTGCCACATCATCAATGGCTGCGTTGCGCTTCTCTTTCAGTTCAGCTTCTCTTTTACTGTATTCATTCTTCTGAACCAACTGCAATTCGTTGTAGTGGTTGAATGTTTCACTGGTCTTCGAGTTGAGTTTATTGATATAGGCTGCTTTATCATTTCTGATCTGCTCAATTAAGGAAGCAAATTTCAATTCAATGCTCGATACATTGCTGGTTAAGCTTTCGTATTCTCTTCTGGCAATATTGAGTTCTACCTGCAGTTTTTCTCTTTCGGCATTTTTTGCGACTGCTTCATCAATATTCTTGCTTTTGTATTCTTTCAATAATTTATTCGCTTCACGAATGGTTCCTTCGTAATAACCCATTTCCTGACGGAAATTGTTCTGTTTGGATTGAATGCTTTCGGTCAGTTCTTCGTGTTCTCTGGTCAATAGTTCCAGTTCATCTTCTTTTTTCTTGGCTGCTTCACGGATGGTATCATTCTGCGATTCAACGAAACGAAGACTGCTTCCGAGTTTATCAGCCAACTCCATTTGCGCACCTTTCAACATATGAACCTGATCATATTTTTTATCGATCATTTCCACCAATTGTCCGGTTTCTTTTTTCATATACGTTTCAATGTCCGTATACTTTTCGTTGAATTGTCTAAGCTGCCTTTCTACTTGCTCCAGTTTAATGCTGGAGTTTTCAGTCGTTAGAGAATTTGCAATGAAGTCCTTGATGAATCTGGAGTCGATACTACTTTTTGAAGAAAGAAATACATTGGTGATGGACTTCGGAATATTCTGATACTTTTCATTCCCTTTCAGTAAGTGGAACTTGGATAATTGTTTGTCTGTTTCAGTACCGTAAATGATGTTTCTGTAACGTTCAAATGTGTCGATCTGATTGGAAATGTAAATACCTCTTTTTTCCAGGTTGCTGATGATCTCTTTGATCTTCATGGCTTCATCATTGCTGTTGAGGAAAATGTTCGGATCATAAGGTGTATCCACAAAGCGAAAAACGAGTTTGTTATGGCGATAGACCATAACGAAGAAATTCTTGTCTTCGGTTGCAATCTCATAAATAAGGTAAGAGTTTTCGTAACGAAAATAGTGTTCTTCAAATGTCTTTTGTGAGGAAGCAATTCCCAATCCACGGCTATTGGCACTGTAAAAGAATAGGATGGCACGCTGCAAGGATGTCTTTCCGAAATTATTTGTACCCACAAAACAGGTATTGCCGCATAACTCGATATCGGCATATTTTACGTTGGCGATGTTGATCTCAACGATCCTGTTCAAAATTCTTACGTTTTCCATTTTCTCTTTTATTTCTTTTCTCTAATTACAATTAATTCTTTTTCATTACAAGCACATCCTTCTTTGCTATTCTTTAATTCAGAATGATCCCACTGCTGTTCGTGTCTGTTCCGGATGATTCTTCATAGATACTGATGGCATTGATCATATCCAAAAGATAGGTATAGGCATCCATTACTTTGTAACTTTCTGACTGCTCATCTTCCAATTCAAGGAAAGAATCCCTCGTCATCAGGTTACAGATATCTCTTACTTTATTCAGCAAGGTTTCAGATCTATACATGGGTATCTTTTGTAATTTTTGTTTCAAGCGAACATTCGCGTTACATTCTTCTGCGATCTCGCTCGGACGGAAACGAGATCCGATCGTGATCTTGTTATCCATGCTGGCAAAAAGATCGATCACATCAATGTATCTTTCAAATGTTTCTAATTTTTGCTCAATGATACTGTTTGCTTCGTTGATCTTCGAAAAATAGAAATAGTTGTTTCCTCTTTCGATATTGTATCGGATCACATTGAAATAAGCCTGTAATCTGTCAAAATTCTCAGGATTATTGATGATGTCATATAGTCTTCCCATTCCATCTTTCGTTCCGTTACTGCTAATGAAATGTCCTCTTGCCATGATGGCAAAAATTTCATGCGTTTGTTTAGGGAGGTTGTATTCCAGATCGCTCATATTCTTCAGTTTATTAGTTTATGCTGCTTTTTCTTTTTTTGCTTTTTTCTCAGATTTCTCCAATGGAACAATAATGGTGTAACCTAATCTTTTCTTGTTGTTGTTTTCTTCGTAGTCGAAATAATTCAGTCGGTATTTGAAGTCAAGTACATTCTGGTATTCCATTGCGATCTCAACAAATAGTGAGAGTCTGTCTTCGAAGGTCACATTTCCAACTGCTTTCGGAAATTTATAATCCATCAGGTATTCGAAGAGATTCATCTTATTCTGCGTTAGAAAACGCTGCACCAGTTTTTCTACATCTAATTTGATCTGATTATCGACCAATTGATCTTTGAAGTTGGAAGGGAGTTTTCCGGCGATCCCTCTCATCATCAATCGAGACAACTTGTACTTCTCTGCTACTTTTTTGCAAAGAACATGTCCTTCGTCTGTGAAAAGGAAATCGATGGCGATTTTTGTGCGTGGTCCTTTGATATTGTTGAAACGAAGTGAACTTACATTTCTGACCACCTCTGTGAAATTGGTGCGGAAATGCAATGCGCCGTGATCTTTGATCTCCTTCAATCGCTGCGCTTTCACATATACATCTAACTGGAATTGGATCTTGTTGATGTAATCGGTGATGTCCGTTTGTATTTCGATCAGGTAATCCAGATTTTCTATCAATCCTACTTTCAAATTCACCACGATGCCGTATAATTCAGGATCATTTGTAAGGTTGAATAAGGTTCTGGTATCTTCAATGATCTCAGAAGTTCTGTGAATCAGATCGATGATGGTATCTCTTTTTACACGGTAATCTTCCAGCTTTTGAATTTTGATCCTATAATTGGCTTCGTTCTTGTAAGTGTCGTCAATATTCTTCTGGAGGCGAATGATCTCGCGTGGCAGCGCAATGCTAATGCGTTTAAGGTATTTTTTGATCGCGCGAAGAAAACGGTGCTCATGTACTTCTTGATAGAATCGTATGTGACGTTTTAATTCATTGATATAATCGTTGATGAATCCCGGAGTTACTTCACCGATCTCCATGAAATCTTCAAACATGGCAATGACGGCATCGTTCAGACTGACGATACTTTCATACTCATAGACCAATTCAAGGGACTTCAGTTTCTGATACTGTTCATCATTGATATCTTCTCTCGATAATAGTTCATTAACCGTGATGTTCTCTCTGTTGGCAAATAGAAATTGTACCACATCGCGGTGATGATAAAGTTGAGAAAGAATATCGTTTACATTTACCTGTAAAGCCATAGTTTGTCAATGGGGAATTTGTTCCATCTACCTTCCGTAAATGCGTTTGTTCAGGAAATAAATGGTATTGCCCTTCTTAAAAATACGAAGCACTTAAAAGCCAAGGTTTTGTCTTTATCAACAAAAAGAGATGTAATTAACTAATTCCCTTGAAAGACCTGAAATTAAAGGGATTGAGAAGAATTTAAGGAAAATTTATATTTCAACACCTGTTATAAAGATTCAACAGGGTGTTAATAAAGCCAGACCATTCGTACTTTTTTCTTTCCTCTTTTACGTTCTGAATGAATTCTTTTTCTCTTCCGTATTCAAAATAATCAATCAGGCAATTGCTGATCTGATCTATTTCAACGGGTACGGAATAACCACAAAGTTTATCGGGAACGATCTCTGCTAGACCACCTACTGCTGTTACCAGCATGGGTTTGTTATAGTAGTATCCGATCATACTAACGCCGCTATTTGTTGCTTTGCGGTAAGTTTGCGCCACAAGATCGCTTGCACAGAAATAGTACCTAACATCCTCATTGGAAATGAATTTATCGTGAAGAATGATTTGGTTCTTTAGTGTGTATTTTTCTATCAGATCCAGATAAGGTTGTTTGTCTTCATAAAACTCTCCGGCAATCAGAAGTTTTACGTTTTTGCTTTTTAAAGTTTCCTTTGCCATCGCTTCTATAAGCAGATCAAGCCCTTTGTATTTTCGAATCAATCCGAAGAAAAGTACGATCTTATCTTCCTTATTCAAGCCTAATTTTTGTCTGGCTTCTTCTTTACTCACTTCCGCTCCGTATGTTTCGTACATGGGATGGGGAGAGTAGGCTTGAGATGAATTTGGACTGAACAAAGAAATATCTTTCAATACAGTTTGGCTCATCGCAATGAATCCGTGACAGCTATTGATGAAATATTTCGTAAACGCATTATCACCAACTCTTTTTTCGTGAGGAATCACATTATCAGTTAATGCAAGAACCTTGCAGTGTTTTCTAACAAGTCTTCCGATGGTGCCTAAACTTGGACCAAAAAAAGGAAGCCAGTAACGAAAAAGAATAAAATCGGGTTTTTCTTTTTTAATGAACCGTGCTACAGAAAACCAATTGAACGGATTCACTGTGTTGATTAGCGTATGTATTCTGATTCCCTCAGGTGCTTTGCCGTTTGTTTCGAACTGTGAGGAACCCGGAAAAAGAAAATTAGGATATTGGAGAGAGTAAGAGATGATCTCGGCCTGATGCCCTTCTTTGATCAATTGCTGACACAGATTTTCATTGAATTGAGCAGGACCTCCCCTTAGAGGATGAGCCGGACCAATGATGAAGATCTTTGCCATTTAAGAATTTCAGAATTAATTGGTGATCGTGAAACCGTTCACAAACTCTCTTCTCACATTGGAGTATTTCAAGGCGAAATTATTCACGGTCTTTACTTCGTCGTTGTAAAAATAAATATCTATGTATCCATTTACCCCGTTCGCGAAGTTGGCTGTTTCACTGGCTGGAAAATTCACGGTGGCAGTTGTTCCTGATAGCGTAGCTTCGTGTTGATAGAGATAAGAACCGTTACCATCAGATAAAGCAACGATAACGCGATCAGTATTGGTGAATCCTGTAATGGTGTACGTTATCCCGGCATTCTTTGAAAGAGTCGCAGGAAAGGAATTAAAGCCTGTGAAGGATGGAAATGTTTGTGAGCAAGAGGTGCTGAAAGAAGGCACAGAGCCGGATCCTGCGATTTTCCAGCTAACAGGAACTGTGTACAAACTTGCGGCCAGATTCTTTTCGTAGGTTCCCGAATTGTATTGAAGTGTATCCAGGTTATTGTTTACAATAACCATTCCACCAAAAGTATAGGAGTAGGTAGTGCCTGCTGCTGTGGAAGTAAGATTGTTTGTTGTGAAGAATATTCTGGCAAAGCTAAGTGCATACACATCGTTCGCCTGACCGATCAGGTAACTGTATTCATTATAAGCTCTTGCCCATCCGTTGAAAGTTTGAACGGGTGCCGGGGCAGGAGTAGGTTCGGGTTCAGGAGTTGGTTCCGGGTCATCTTTTTTCTTACAGGAAGCAATGAATAGCAATGCCATTAAGGCAAAAAGAACGCTTTTATTTTTTGTTGTCTTCATATAGTTTGTGTATTAAATCCGGTAATTGTTTTGCTGCAAAAAGTTGTTTCATTTTTTCTCTGGCGGGACCAG
>DAORJH010000034.1:0-11093 GCA_035438925.1 Bacteroidia bacterium
CACATTGAACTTTACGTGAATGATTTTTCTATTGACCTTGGGCTTGAAGGAAAAAAAGCAATTGAATTGATGTTTGCGAAAGCAACAGAATTGAAGTTGTTTTCAGCCGGTGATAAGAAACTGATCATTGACTGATCTGTGCATCCGAATTTCTTTCCCATTTCTGATAGCAGAAAAAATAAGCATTCTTCTCGTCCGGTTCATGACACTCTTGCCACACCAATTTGAATTTATGTTGATCAATTTCATCAAAGAAAACATCTGCATCAAATTTTTCTTTAATCAAAGTACGATAGATCTCATCCGTGAAGGGCATGGCTTGTTTGTAAATTTCTGCTCCACCGATCAGAAAAACTTTGGCAGGTGGCTCAGGTAGCTGTTTGCAATAATCAAATGCAGCTTGTAGACTGGTATGTATCTCAGCGCCTTCAATTCTAAGATCTGTATTTCGTGTAATGATGATGTTCTTTCTTCCGGGAAGTAGACGACCAATACTTTCATAGGTTTTTCGACCCATGATAACAGGAGAGCCAAGCGTTGTTGCCTTGAAGAACTTCAAATCGGCAGGTAAATGCCAGATCAGTTTATTGTCCTTTCCCATTTCATTATTAATTCCGGTGGCTACTATCGCAGAAATGATCATTTTTTCTTTATCAGAACACAAACCTATTTAATTAACTCACACGAAGCAAGAATAATTATCAAGAATCGAAGAGGGAGCCTGTCTCTCGTTTTCAGCGATTATTTGATTAAATTTACACTATGGAAGGTACTTTGCTGATAGCACATCCATTATTGAACGATGGTTTTTTTAATCGTTCTGTGATCTATCTTACGAATAAGAATGAAGAAGGTGCATTGGGCTTTGTCATGAATTTTAAAACACAGTTCAAATTACGGGATGTACGTCCTCATGTGATGAATGGGAATTTTCCGATATACGAAGGTGGGCCTGTAGCAAAAGATCAGCTATTTTTTCTTCACACGTTGGGAGAGGAGATCCCGGAAAGGCTGCATATAAAGGACGGAATCTATTTTGGTGGAGATTTTAATGAAATGCTGTACAAGATCGAACACTCTATCGTCAAAATGGATCAGGTGCGTTTTTTTGTGGGTTACAGCGGCTGGGGTGAAGGACAGCTGGATAATGAGATCAAAAAAGGAGGATGGTTGCAGGATAAAGGAACGAATAACGATATCTTTAAGATAAGGGACGAAGAATTGTGGAAACAAAAGCTGGAATCAAATAAGAAAGGATATGGCATCTTCGCCGAGATAGGTTATGATCCTTCATTAAATTAGAACATAAAAAAAACCCGGAAATCTCCGGGTTTTTTATTTATAATGATCTCTTTGTTTATTAGGCTTGATTCAATTTAGCATCAATTCCCAGCGTTGCATGAGGAACTGAACGCAATCTTTCTTTCGGGATCAACTTGCCGGTTACGCGACAGATGCCATAAGTTTTATTCTCAATTCTTACAAGAGCATTTTTCAGATTGATGATGTATTTCTCCTGACGGGCAGCTAACTGTGCTGTCTCTTCTTTGCTCATTACATCACTTCCATCTTCCAATAATTTAAATGTAGGAGAAGTATCATCGGTACCATGATTATCTTCATTACTCAAAGTTTGTTTCAGTAATTCATAATCTGTTTGTGCTTCTTTTAATTTTTCAAGAATCAGTTCTTTGAATTCAGCCAATTCTTTATCTGTGTAACGAGAACGGTTGTCTTTTGTATTCACAAAAGGCTTAGGATTCCCTGCATTTGATTTTTTGATCAGTGGTTTAGAGATATCGATCTGTAAAGGACGATTTCTGATGTAAGCTTCCATGCTGTTTCCACCACTTTTTCCTTCATTCTTTTTACGCCTTCCACGTCCTCTTTTTTCAGGCACCTCATCTTCGTCTTCTTCAGCATCAGGTGTTCCGCCACCATCCAGATCTACGATCCCGGCTTCATCCAGTTCACCTACAAGAACATCTTCATCATCTGCTTTTTCGTAATCGTCTTTTACATCCACATCTTCCTCATCATCATCTCCCGCTTTGCGTCCTTTTTTTCCTTTTACTTTTTCAGGCTTACCGGCTTTTCCTTTTTTAGCAACAGCATCAATTGGTTTACCTTTTATTTTTGCAGGAGCAGTTTTAACTGCTTTTTTATCAATTTCTTTTTTAGCAACAGGCTTTGCGCTTTTTCCCTTTGCCGGCGCAGCTTTTTTCGCTACAGGTTTGGCAGGTTTTTTAGGCGCAGGTTTCGCTGCTTTTTTCGGAGCGGGCTTCGCCGCCTTCTTAGGAGCTGGTTTCGCCGCTTTTTTGACAGCAGGCTTTGCTTTCTTCTCCTTTTTTTTATCTTTCTTTTTAGCCATGATCTTTGTTTTAATTTAATTTTTCAATGGAGATCAGCGTTGTGGTGAGTTCATCTACTTCAATCGTGTGTGCATCATTCGTTGTTAACTCTTTCACTAACTGCAGGTCTCCTGTCAGGGTCTCTGAACAAATATAACTTAAATTGTTTTGTATAGCATTATCTAAATTAGCATTTTGTTTGATCTTCACCAAAATTTTATCCGTTACCTCAAAGCCTTTGTCTTTACGCATATTCTGAATGCGATTTACCAATTCCCGGGCCAATCCTTCCTGTTTTAATTCATCATTTAGTGTAATGTCAAGTGCTACCGTAAGAGAACCGTTATTTGCGGCCTTCCAGCCCGGAATGTCAACAGGAATGATCTCCACATCCTCCGGTTCAAGCGTAATACCTCCTTCGATTGGAACAACAAAACTCTTTTGGGTTTCGATGCCTTTAATGATGGCAGGCCCGTTCTCAAGTGCAAATGCCTGAACAGCCTTCATGTTTGCCCCACATTTTTTACCCAATGTTTTGAAATTCAATTTCAGATTTTTAACGATCTGTGCTTTAGATTCGTCAACAAATTCAATGTGTTTCACATTCACTTCTGCCAATATCAGATCTTTCACTCCCTCGATCATATTCTGAATTTCCTTATCTAAAACAGGTATCTGAATTCTCAACAGTGGCTGTCTTACCCTCAAATTCTCTTTTTTGCGAATCGATAAGATCATAGAAGAGATCTTTTGCGCCAACTCCATTTTCTGCTCTAATCCTGCATCTATGTGTTTATTGTTAGGCAGAATGAGATCAGTGAGATGGATCGAATTGAATTGCAGATCGCTTCCTTTTTCTGATCCGGTTCTAAGGTTATTGTAAAGCCAGTCAGCAAAGAACGGAGCAATTGGACACATCAGCTGTGCTGTAATCAATAAGCATTGATGCAATGTTTCATAAGCCGCCCTTTTATCATCGCTCATTTCTCCCTTCCAGAAACGACGGCGACTTAAGCGAATGTACCAGTTGCTTAAGTGTTCATCCACAAATTCCTCAATTTCACGAGCTGCTTTGTGGGGTTCAAAATTTTCGTAATGTGCATGCACTTGGGTACATAAACTGTTCAATTTGGAGAGGATCCATCTGTCGAGTTCCTGTAGCTTTTCAAAAGGGACACTCTCTTTCCCATCGATCGTAAATCCATCTACATTTGCGTACAAGGCATAAAACCCATAGGTATTGTAAAGTGTTCCGAATAGTTTTCTTTGCACTTCAGAGATCCCTTCGATATCAAACTTCAGATTTTCCCAAGGTGCTGCATTGGCGATCATATACCATCGGGTAGCGTCGGCCCCATATTTATCAAGCGTTTCAAATGGGTCAACTGCATTACCTAAACGCTTGCTCATCTTGTTTCCGTTCTTGTCAAGCACCAGTCCATTGGAAACAACATTCTTGAATGCAATGCAATCAAAATTCATTGCTGCAATTGCATGCAATGTAAAGAACCAGCCTCTTGTCTGATCAACACCTTCTGCAATGAAGTCAGCCGGAAAATATTTTCTTCCGTCAATCAATTCTTTATTTTCAAAGGGATAGTGAACTTGTGCATAAGGCATTGATCCACTGTCAAACCAAACATCGATCAGGTCCGGTTCGCGAAATAATTTCTTTCCGTTTTTTTCCAGTACGATCGA
Source organism: Bacteroidia bacterium (assembly GCA_035438925.1). Classification (GTDB taxonomy): domain Bacteria; phylum Bacteroidota; class Bacteroidia; order B-17B0; family Aurantibacillaceae; genus Aurantibacillus. The sequence goes on from DAORJH010000034.1 coordinate 4,050, forward strand.
ATCAGCATAAGGTTTATGCAAGTCAAATGTGAGATAATTTTCTTTGCTGAAGTCGCCGGCTTTAAAATCTTTTAGTGGATCGTAGTCCATTACTTTTTTGGCAATGGCATTGTGAATCTCTTTCTGTAGATCTTCTGCTGAGCCAATGCAGATCTGTTCTGTTCTGTCTTCACTTGTCCAGATTGGGATAGGGATCCCCCAAAAGCGGGAGCGGGAAAGATTCCAGTCATTTAAATTCTCAAGCCAGTTCCCGAATCTTCCGGTACCTGTCGCTTCCGGTTTCCAATTAATGGTCTTGTTGAGTTCGATCATCCTGTCTTTGGATGCAGTTGATTTGATGAACCATGAATCCAAAGGATAATACAATACAGGTTTGTCGGTTCTCCAACAATGTGGATAGCTGTGTTCGTAGCTTTCTTTCTTGAATAGTTTGCCTTCTTCCTGCAGTTTCAAAACGATTCTTTCATCAACGCTCAAATAAACTTTCAGTTCTTTGATCTTTCCGTTTGATTCCAGGATCTTTTTCTGTTTTTCAAATTCAATTTGTTTCTCTTCTTCATTCAAATAAGCTTCCTTCACAAATTCTTCTCCGTAAAGAAAGATCCCATCTGAAACTTCCGGTAAGAATTTCCCTCGCTTATCTACCAAGGTGAGAGAACCAACATTGTTTTGTTTTGCCACTTTGAAGTCATCAGCCCCAAAGCTTGGTGCAATGTGAACGATCCCTGTACCATCTGTGGTTGTTACAAAATCACCTACCAAAACCTTGAAGGCATTTCCTTCAGGTTCTGCGAAGGGTAATAACTGATCGTAATGAATACCGGCCAGCTCTTTTCCTTTTATTTTTTCACTGTATTTGAATCCGATCGCTTTTTTTCCGGTACCAAGTACCACTCCTTTCGACTTCAGAAAATTTAATTTTTCTTCTGCACTCTTCAGTGAATTGTATTCATCCGCCTGCACATCTTTCGGTAATGCCGGATTTTCATCAAAGTATTTTGAGAAGAGTTCGTCTGCTAAAATGCAGAATTGAAATTCATTACTGATCGGATGATTGAAGGCAACCAATGTATAATCAATTTCTTTACCCACTGCAAGTGCAGTATTGGAGGGAAGGGTCCATGGTGTTGTGGTCCATGCGAGAAAATAAATATCGGCTATGTTGTATTTTAATTCAGCCAGTACTTTGTTTTTCTCCAATTCTTTTTTCCTGATCTTGAATTGTACAACCGCTGTTCTATCCTTCACATTTCTGTAACAACCGGGCTGATTCAATTCATGAGAGCTTAATCCGGTTCCTGCAGCAGGGGAGTAGGGTTGAATGGTGAATCCTTTGTACAAAAGATCCTTGTTATAAAGATTGTTGAGTAACCACCAAACGCTTTCAATGTATTTATTGTCGTAGGTAATGTAAGGATCTTTCATATCCACCCAATATCCCATTTGTTCTGTCACCTGTTCCCACTTATCGGTATACTTCATTACCTCTTTGCGACAAGCCAGGTTGTAATCTTCCACAGAGATGAACTTCGGACTGTTTTTATTTCCGATATCTTCTTTGGTAATACCAAGACTTTTTTCAACTCCAAGTTCGATAGGCAAACCATGTGTATCCCATCCGGCCTTACGCTGCACATCGAAACCTTGTAGCGTTTTAAAGCGACAGAAAATATCTTTGATCGCTCTGGCCATCACGTGATGAATTCCCGGCATTCCGTTCGCGCTTGGCGGACCTTCATAAAACACCCAGGATTTTTTCCCACTTCGGTTCTTTAATGTTGCTTCGAAAGTTTTTTCTGACTTCCATTTTTCAAGCACATCTTTCGAAATCCCCGGAAGATCAAGTTTTTTATATTCAGGATACCTGCTCATAGTTCTTTTTCTGAAATGTCCCAAAAAAGGGGCCAAGCCATTTTTTTAAAAAGGAGAGCGAATTTAAGAATAAAAAGGGATTAAAAAAGCCAAAAAAGTGGCTTTTTCCATTTAGAAACCCAACTAATCTGAATTTTTAATGTAAAGTTGGCTATAGGTGCTATTATCCATGCAAAGAACCCGAATTTGATACATTCCGTTTTCCAGATGTAAGGCTGATAATTGTATTGCACTTTGGTCATTTCCCTCGTTAGTGACTATTTGAATGATCCTACCGGAAAGATCACGAATTTCAGCTGATCTAATGAGGTTCTTCTCACTTGATCGGATAAATATTAGGCCGTTTCCGGGATTGGGGTAGATACTAAATACACTCTGAGTCTCCTGTTCTTTAACACTCATTGGCATTCCATTGTAAGGCATGATAAAGGTCTTGCATACGATGCACCCGGAGGCATCTTCAACACAAACAGTATGCTGGCCAACACATAAAAAATATAGTGGACTTACATTCGCTGTGAATGTACCGTTAATAGAATAGGTTGGTGGGTTCGTTAAATTCCCCCCTGTAACTGTAAAAGTTATATTTCCATCACAGCAATTTGTGCAGGTAGTTGGTGTTACCGTATTTACATTCACGGCAAGGGGGCCGGTTGCGTAATTCACCATGTTTTGTACCATTGTTCCAACCAATGCCATGGATGGATTATAGATGGAAACAGAGTAAGGAGCAGAGCATCCGCAAAGACTGTTGATAGTGATGGAATTTAGATTTGAAGTTTGAACAGTTGAATTAGGACAAGATCCGGTATTGGTAAGAACAGCGGTGAAGGGTCCGGTTACCGCACCTGTGGTGAATGTGACGCTTCCATCGCAATCACCAAAACAGCGAGGCATATTGTATTGAGATACAGAAAAGTTTTGTGCTATTGATTTGTTAAAAACAAGAATTAAGAGCAGGAGTAATGATCTAAACTTCATAAAATAAGCCTTTTAGCTAAGATAGAAAAAAACGGAGTTCTTTCTTATAAGAAATTAAACTTTTTGTTAAAAGAGAAGTCTTAATAAGGTTAATTAACTAACTTTATTAAAATTTAAGCGATGAAAAAAATAATGCTGTTCGTTTTTGGAGCCTTAACGCTCATTTCCAAAGCTCAGGAAGAAAAAACCTGGAGGCTTGGTATTCAATTAGGAAGTGCAGGCAATCAGGCCAAGTACAGTGGCGGCGGCAGTGATGCCAATGCTCGTTTTCATCAGAATGAATTTGGTTCAGGCGCAGTAAGCATTGAAGGAAGATATGATTTTAACCGTAAATGGATGTTGACGGCAGGTTTAGGAATTCATTCAATTGGTTTTGGATATGCAATTGCCGAGAATTATTCATTGTTGCAAAAAGACAAGCACTTTACAGGTATTCAAAGTGATTTTGCTGTCCTTGAAATGCCCGCAATGGTATTTTATAAGTTCAACCCTAATTGCAAGAATTCAAAGTGGTTGATCGGTGCAGGATTTGCAGAAAGTATGGTTGGCGATCAAACGATCAACAAAAGTGGAAGTCAGGCAAATGACGGATCAAGCAACGTGAATTATATTAGCAGTACTTCTTCTACAAAAGGTGGTATTTACTGGAATTTTCGCTGGTCGGTTGCCCGTGAAAAAACCTTCAAGAATAATAGTATTTTGAATGCGAGCGTGTTATTTAATTACGGATTCAATCAGGTTGCTACATCCACTGTAAATTACACCATTGATAATCAAACATACAGTCACAGTTTCACCAACAATGGGAATTTTGTAGGATTGCGATTAACTTATTTCTTCCGACCATTCATCAATCCATGGGAGAAGAGTCGTAAAGCCACTTCAGCCGTGAAAACAATAGCAAAATGATCTGATCGAATTTACTAGTAGATCCTCCGTTTTGAACGGGGGATTTTTTTTTGAAATTAATTTATCAGATAAGTTCCGATCGCAATTCTTTTAAGGTTTCAAATAATCTATCCAGATCACTTTGCGTGTTGAATGCATTGATCGAGTAACGAATGAAAACATATTCTCCCTGACGCATCACAGGTATTTCTATCCGATACTTCTCAAAAAGCTTGCGTTGAAATTTTTCAGGCTCCTTGTTCTTTATTGGAATGCTGAACATTTGTCCCAGAAATTCATCCTTCACAGGACAAAGAGGTTTGGATCCGACAAGATCCGTGAAACGAAGCGCATTTTCCTGAACCATTTTCCTGCAATCAGCTGATACTTTGTCCCAGTTATTTTCATTCATAAAGCGAATAGCGCTAGGAACAGTAAGAAATGCCGAATAATCCCTTGTGCCCTGCATCTGATGGTAATCCTGAAATTTGGAAGCGGAGGGAAATAATGCTTTAAATCCCCAGCTAATGATCAAGGGATCAAAAAGTGCCTGCTTATCTTTTTTAACGTATAAAAAGGAACAACCTTTCGGGGTCATCATCCATTTATGACAAGCTCCCGTGTAGATGTCCGGGTCGAGTTTTTTCAGATCTAATGCTGTATGTGCAGGAGCATGTGCGCCATCGATAAAGATCATCACTCCTTTTTCTTTAGCCATTGCACAGATCTCTTTTACGGGAAATTTAAGTGCCGTACTGCTGGTGATGTGGCTGATGAAAATGAGTTTTGTTTTTTCTGTTAATCCCCTGAAAAGATCTTCTACAAATTTTTCTTTGGTGGTAAGTGGTAATTCAATGTGCTGACGTATGTATTTGGCCCCTTTCTTTTCGCAGTAATGATTCCACGTCATATCACATGCACCGTATTCAATATCGGTGCTCAACACCTCATCTCCCGGTTGCAATTCAAGACTTTTTGCAATGATGTTCACGGCATAGGAAGGATTTGTAACAAATACAAGATCATCGGCATCACAATTTAAAAATTGACCGAGCGCAGAGCGAGATTGCTGTAAGTATTTTGGACCATTCACGGTTATGAATTGAATAGGCTCTCTTTCTAATTCGAGTTGCCATTGCTGATATTCCTGAAATATCGGTTTTGGGCAAGCACCGAATGAACCAAAATTGAGGAATGTGATGGAAGGATCGATCAAGAATTGATCGCGTATTGTATTTTGCATGAATAAAAATAGATAAAAACATTAAGTTAAGCTACATTTGCGCTTAATGAAAGCAGATAAGTACATTTCAATGCACAGTGAATTTTCGAGGAGGAAGGCATATGATCTGATTGGTGAGAAAAAAGTGAATGTGAATGGAAAGACGGCCACTTACAGTACCCTAATTAAAGAGGGGGATGTGGTTGAAGTCGATGGACAACGCATTAAAGAGAAGAGATTTACTCCGGTTATCATTGCTTATAACAAACCTAAGGGGATCGTGTGTACCACCGAGAAGATCAAAGGAAATATAATAGAAGCAGTGGGTCATAAAGAGAAAGTTTACCCTGTAGGGAGATTAGATAAGGAGTCGGAAGGATTGATACTCTTAACCAATGTGGGTGCTTTGATAGATAAGATCGCTAATCCTGAATTTGAACATGAAAAAGAATACCAGGTAACTTTGAATATGCCAATACGAAGTGCTTTTTTGAAGGAGATAAATGAGGGGATCAATTTGAATGGTGAGATGACGCTGCCATGTAAGACGCAAGTCGTTCCGGGAACAAAACGCTTATTCAGGATCATATTAAAACAGGGCATGAATCGCCAGATCAGAAGAATGTGCAATGCATACGATTATCAGGTGCTAAAATTAGTTCGTCTTCGCATCATGAACATTGAATTAGGGGATCTGAAAACGGGAGAGTGGAGAGATCTTACTGAAATTGAAAAAGCAGGTTTACTGAGCAATTTAAATATAGAGATGATAAATTAAGTTCCTCAGTACCAATTAATGAATGACCTCGTTCAGTCGTACCGTTTTTATGTATCGTTTCCTATAGTTGGATGAAGTGCTGTAGTTTGTGATAATGACCCCTCCATGTGGTTTTCCGGAGGAGGAATGAATAAAATAGATCTCGCCATTCTCTGTTTTTGTAATGATCCCAACATGTCCGGGTTTTCTTTTTGCGGCATTTGTTCCTGTAAAGACGATCACATCTCCTGTTAACGCAGAATCCAGTGGAATTGTTCGCCCTTTCCTTTCATAATCCATAGAAGCTCTGGGAACTTCTATTTGAAAGTGATTAAAGACAAATTTTACAAAGCCGGAACAGTCGAAACCGGTCTTTGGACTAATACCGGTGTATTTGTATTTCACCCCTAATTGAGTTTTAGCGAATACAATAAGGCTGTCGGCATTCACCTGCGAATAGGAAATGGAAGAAATCAGGAATGATATAGCGAAAAATAGCCTCATGTTCAGAGGCAATTTAAACAAATTGAATGAAACAAATAACGCATCAAAGCTATTAGTGTGAGTTAAGAAGAGAATACCTGGTTTTTTACATAGGTTCCTATTTTAAACACCACGATTCTGACAGATTACTTTTTCTGCTTAAACCTTGATTCCCCACTTCCTAAACGTTTTAGATGGGTGAAAATAAGGCAAAATGAGGGAAAAGGAGTTGAAAACGAGTAGGACTCCGTTTTATCTTATTTAAAAATCGTTGTTATTCAGGATAAAAGCCCGAATTTTACCATATTGAAATTAAAACTATGAAGAAACTATTATTATCCCTCGCTTTTTTCGGTGCCATGTTGGTATCAAAGGCGCAAGCCCCAAGTAATATCGTTGCTGGTTCATGGCAGAACGCTGCAATCAGAGCAGATGGTCAAACGGTAGTGAACGGTGTTGAGCCCTCATGTATGAAGATGACTTGCAATAACGAGGAATATATTGTTATTAAGTTTAAGAATACAAATAACTATCAAGTTGCTGTAGAATGGACAGATGCAATTTACTATAACGGTGTTTGGTCTACAGGATCTAATACCAAAAAGGTATACGTGCCTGCTAATTCAGAGTCTACCGGAAGTTGTTCAGGAGAGATCAAGCTGAAAGTTAATATCAATTCTATCGTCAATTTACCTTCGGGTTCCGGACATTACAGTACAATGGGTTTAACCGTTAGTCAATAATTATTATGAATTTAAATACAACACACATCGAAATGGGAACATCTGCAAAAAAATATCTGAGTAAGAAAGGACTTTTCCTTCTTCTTTTCTGCATGTCA
>DAORJH010000035.1:0-11072 GCA_035438925.1 Bacteroidia bacterium
AGAGATCTCTGTTTTATTCTGATCCTGTGGTACCGTTTTTTCCGGTTCGCAGGAAATGAAAAATATTCCCGATAACAGAATGAGTGTAATTAATATTTCAGAATATCTTTTCAAGGATGATTTAAATTTTCCAACTGCTTCCTTCTTTGCTGTCTTTTACCTGTATGCCGGCATCTGTCAGGTTGTTTCTGATCTCATCGCTCAAAGAAAAGTTCTTTTCAGATTTAGCTTTGTTGCGCATATTCAAAAGAAACTGCATGACCTTGTCCAGAACTTTTCCTGCTTTGGAAGATTCTTCCTCCAACTTTAATCCCATTACATCAAAAACAAAATTCTGATAGACCTTTTTTATTAGATCAATGTCATTTTGTGTAAGATTTGTTTTTTTATCATTGGCCGAGTTGATGATCCTCACAAGTTCGAATAAATGTGCTATCAATACAGGAGTATTGAAGTCATCATTCATAGCATCATAACATTTTTGTTCCAGTGCCGAAATATCTTCTGATGAATTGGACGCCGGACTTAATGTTTGGAGGGTCGAATAAGCATCCATCAATCTTTCAAATCCTTTTTCGCTGGCCTGAAGTGCTTCATTGCTGAAATCGAGCGTGCTTCTGTAATGCGTTTGCATCATGAAGAACCTTACAGGCATTGGTCCATAACCTTTGTCAAGCAATGGATGATTACCGGTAAAAAGTTCATTGGGAAGAAAACTGTTGCCAAGGCTTTTACTCATTTTTTGTCCACTAACGGTCAGCATATTGGTGTGGATCCAGTAATTGGAAGGAGATTTGCCACAATAAGCAATGTTCTGTGCAATTTCATTGGTGTGGTGTGTGGCCTGAAGATCCATCCCGCCTCCGTGAATATCGAATTGTTCTCCAAGATACTTTGTACTCATTGCGCTGCATTCGATGTGCCAGCCTGGAAAACCGGTTCCCCAGGGACTAGGCCATTTCATCAGGTGTTCTGGTTTAGCTTTGATCCATAATGCGAAATCAAGTCTTCCTTTTTTTTCTTCTTGTCCGTCTAGTTCTCGCGTATTCTCGAGCAGTTCATCGAGTTTTCTTCCGGTAAGTGCGGTATAGTTATGATCCTTCGCAAATTTTTCTACGTCGAAGTAAACTGTTCCGTTCACTTCATAGGCAAGTCCTTTGCGGATGATCTCTTCGGCGATTTGCTGTTGTTCGATGATGTGACCGGTTGCAGTTGGCTCTATACTTGGGGGAAGCGCGTTGAATTGTTGCATGACAGATCTGAAATCAACGGTATATCGCTGAACGATTTCCATCGGTTCCAGCTGTTGTAATTTTGCCTTTTTAGAGATCTTGTCTTCTCCAGTATCTCCATCACTTTCCAAATGTCCGGCATCAGTGATATTTCTTACATAACGAACTTTATAACCAAGATGTGTGAGGTAACGATAAATAATATCAAAGGAAATGAAGGTGCGACAGTTGCCTAAATGTACATCACTATAAACAGTAGGCCCGCAGACATACATTCCCACATAAGGAGGATTGATCGGTTTGAACGGATCTTTTTTGCGTGTAAGGGTGTTGTAGATACTAAGGGAATTCATGTAGGGTAAAATTAAGGATAAAAAAAAGACGGAATGAATTTCCCGTCTTAATTTTATTGAAATGCTTTCTGAGCTTATTTTTCTATTACACCGTCACCGACGTATACTCCGTTTTTGTAAATAAGAACTCGTTTAAGAATACCGTCTTCTGTGTACATGTAAGCTTTTCCTTCCATAAAAGTATTGTTATGAAAAATACCGTCTTTGGTAACATTCTTGTTTTTGTCATACAAGGTATGTTTACCATTGAGGATAGTAACACCTTTTTCTGCGGCAGTGGTTGCCTCATTCGGCTTCTCGTCTGGTTTAACGGTTAGTTTCGGAACGGCATTGGCAGGAGGAGTAACAGCAACGGCAGTTGCCGTATTCGCAACAGAATAGTTTTTTATAGAGGCAACATCCACATTACCGTCATTAAATGTCTTTTCTGCTTTTAACTGACCGTTTTCTGCATATTCCTTGATCACACCTGTTTCTTTACCATTTTGAAAATTACCGGTAATTGCGACCTGTCCGTTCTCATATTTGTAAACTTGTTCACCCTCACGCTTTCCAGCTTCGTTGTATTTAAAATCGTGCTGAACCTCTCCGTTTGCGTAATACTGTTTAAGATTACCTACCCAACGGTTGTTCTTCCATTGTCCTTCTTCCTGAACCTTTCCGTTATCATAATACAATACTGCATAACCGTCGGCTCTTCCGTTTACAAAAGTAACTTTGCTTTTAAGCTGACCATTGCAATAATACTCTTGCCACAAGCCGGCTTTGCGATTTTCTTTGTAATCCCCTTCTTCAACCTTTTGCGTAACGGTATAACAGGTGTTAGGTTTATGTTTTCCAAATAAAATCCAGTGCTTTTGTTTCTTTCCCGCAACATCAACATAGTTAATGGTGTCTTTCGAGTTGGGGGCAAATTCAAATGTTTGCGCAATTGATTGTGAAAAAAGCGAACCACAACCGACCAAACTCACTGTAAAGATTACTTTAAAATTCATGTGTGTATGTTTTAAAGGTAATACATTTTATTAATTGTATCTAAGTTAAGAAAAGATTACAATAGGTGAAAAAAGCCAGCCCCCTTATTTTCAACATTTTAAGGAAATTAGACCAGCAAAAGATTTTTAGCGACGAAGCAGAATAAAAAAAAGGCAGCCTTTTAAAAGCTGCCCTCGAAGAGTTTTGGAATACTGCTATTTCCCACCAGTTTTAGGCCCCGGGCTGGGTTTTACAGGGGTTTTTGGGTCTTTGATTCCTCCGGTTGTGTTAGGCGCTCCGGGTATAACGGCTGCAGGCATTGCATCCAATTTCTTTTTTACCGCCCCAAAAAGATCATCGCTTGGCTCGAAATAAAGCACATTTCCTACACTCGTATCAAATACATATTTGTACCCTCCTTCTTTTGCTGCCGCTTCAATTCCTTTTTTTGCTTTTTCCATGATAGGTGCTGTTAATTCAGCATATTTATGCTGATAATCCTGAGAGGCTTGATTGCGAAAATCCTCAATTCTTTTATTCAGCTGTTGCAGATCTTGTTGTTTATTTTGTTTAATGGGCTCGCTCATGGTAGCCTCTTTTTCAAGAAAGTCCTTGTATTTCGCCTCAAATTCTGTTTGCATGGTCAGCATTTCCTGATCCAGCGATTTCAGGTAATTGGCCGCAACATCTTTGGCAATTTTGGTTTCAGGCATTACTGTTACCAATGAGTCAAGGCTTATATGCGCTATTTTTTGAGCGTACGAGTAAGTAAAGCAGGATGAAACTGTAAGAAGTAACAGTGCTATTTTTGTAGAGATCTTATTCATGGTTTGTTTTTTTTAAGTGATGCAAAGTTAATTTTATTTCTTGTATCCTAAATAAACGAGCACATCGTCGCTTATGTCGTATTTGCTATTGGCATAAAGAATGGAGACCTGACCACTTTTATCCATAATAAAACCTAGTCCTTTTTTCTCAGCAACGGATTTAATGCCATTGTAAACTTTATCCTGTATCGGCTTTACGAGTTCCTGACGCTTTTTAAAAAGTTCGCCATCTACTCCAAATCTTTGCTTCTGTAGGTCTTTTACTTCTTTTTCTTTATTGAGAATCTCATTCTCACGTTTTTTCTTCATATCCTCTGTCAAGAGAATTGCGTCCGCCTGATAGGCCTTGTATAGCTTGTCTATTTCTCCGAACCTTCCTTCAATTTCCTTTTGCCATTGTATACTAGTTTTATCAAGCTCGCTTTGAGCTGCTTTATATTCAGGGATCTGACCCAGAATATAATCTGTATCAACATAACCGAATTGATCAGCCCTACCTTGTGCAAAGCCTAAAGTTGAAAGGATTGAAAAGAGAAGTAGGATCAGTGATTTCTTATACATGTTCTGTCAGCTAAAATTACCTATAAAACGCAGCAATTTACGGAATAATGTGCTATTAACATTTTTTTTTGACCTCTTTTATAGTTCGCCCAATTGTCCACCTATGGTAAAATGGAATTGTCCTTTTCCATTACCAATTCCGGGATTTCCGGGAATGTTATCGAAGCCCCAGCCATAATCAATACCCAATAGGCCAAACATAGGAAGGAACACCCTTAAACCTACACCGGCACTTCTTTTAACCTGAAATGGATTGAACTTCTTGTAATCTGTCCATGTATTTCCTGCCTCAGCAAATCCCAGGACAAAAATGGTGGCCTGTGGGTTAAGACTGATAGGATACCTCAACTCCATTGTATAACGGGCACAGATCGGGTCACCGAAATTACTGGAAATGGAATTATCAGGGTATCCCCTTAGAGCAATGATCTCTCTGGCAACAAAGTTTTGAAATCCACTGATCCCACTTCCACCCATATAAAATCGTTCAAATGGCGAAAAGCCTACTTTTTTATTGTAATAGGCAAGGAAACCGTAGCCAACCTTTGTTCTTAACACGAGATTTCTGGCTTCTTTACCTTCAGCCGCTTTTTTGTTGGTCAGTTGCGTAAACCATTCTCCGGTGATCTTGAATTTCTGGTATTCGATGTATTTATATCTTTCCTCTGAACTAAGATCGCTATACACTTTGTTGTTATACAGCGAATAAGGGGGAGTGAACTGAGAGTGAAAAACAAAATTGGAACCTGATTTTGGATAAATAGGCTGATCTGTTGAATTCCTTGAAATGTTAAGCCCAAGATTAAGATCATTAGCATAACCGGTACTGAAAATAAATGCCCCGTACTTATAAAGATCATAATAATTGTAGCTCACGTTGGAATACATGCTGAAATAATTATCCGGCCATTTCAGTCTTTTTCCGAAACCAACCGATCCGCCAATGATGCTCATGCTGTTTCGTTTCTGGTTATAAACTTTTTCACCGTCAACCTCAACATATTTTTTAACCCCATTGCTGAACAAAGAGTGAAAAGCAGAGACCGTCAATGAATTTGGTTTTTTACCACCCAGCCAGGGCTCTGTGAACGAAAAGTTATAGGATTGATAATAGATCCCGTTTGTTTGTGCTCTTAAGCTCAATCGTTGTCCGTCACCACTTGGCAAAGGTCTCCAAGCGTCCTTTTTAAAGAAGTTCTTAGTGGAAAAGTTGTTGAAGGTGACGCCTAATGTACCTATCACACCCAAACCTCCATTAACAGAAGTGGCCCTGTTTCTTCCTCCCCATCCACCACTTAGTTCAATTTGATCACTCGGCTTTTCTTCAACGATGTATTCAATATCAACTGTTCCGTCGGCCGGATTGGGAGTTGGATTCACATTCAGCTTCTCCGGATCAAAATAACCTAATTGCGAAAGTTCTCTTTGTGTTCTGATGATATCAGAACGACGGAATAGCTGGCCAGGGCGAGTCATGATCTCACGATAGACAACGTGATCATTTGTTTTATCATTCCCTTTTAAGGTTACTTTATTGATCGTTGCCTGCTTTCCTTCGTAGATCATGATATCAAAATCGATGGTGTCGTTATGCACATTGTTCTCCTGATGGTTGACCTGAAAGAAAAGGTATCCGTCATCCATATAAAGACTCGAAATATCAAATCCGTTTGGATTCATCAATAATTTTTGTTCGAGTTTACTTTGATCATAAATGTCGCCTGGATGAATATTCAAAATGGTATCTAATTGTCCGCTTCTGTATTTACTATTGCCAAACCAATGAAATTTTCCGAAATAATATTTATTTCCTTCATCGATCGTTAGGTCTATATTTACCCGATTCGGACTTACAAAATAAACAGTGTCTTTTGCGATGCGAGCATCTCTATAACCTTTGGCATTGTATTTTTCTACAATGGCAGGCAGATCTTTTTCCAGATTATCTTCCAGGTATTTGGCCGAATTAAAGATGTTATACCAGCGGTATCGTTTGCTGTCTTCCAGTTTACGTCGAAGCTTCCAGCTTTTAATTACCGAGTTCCCCGTGATATTCACATCCTTTATCCTTACTTTTTTCCCCTTTGTAACTTTAATGGTAAGGATGATATGAGGGACTTTCGTCGTGGTGTCTCTTTTCTGGATCACTTCTACTTTGTTGTAGTAAAAACCTTTGTCTAAATAATGATCTCTTACGGTATTTTTTATAGAACCGATCATGTAATCAGTTACAACACGTTCTTTTAAAAGGCGGATCCTGGCTCTGATATCATCTGCATCACTTTTTCTCACATCTCCCTCGAATTTGAATCTGGAGAGTCTGGGCCTTTCTGTTACCTTCACTATCAAAAACGCATCGCTGCCTACTGTTTTTTCAAGAAACACCTCTACATTTTCAAAGATCCCTTGTTTCCAGAGTTTTTTTATCGCATCGGTAATTTGCTCACCTGGCAATGCCATTTCTTCACCTTCAGTTATTCCTGAAAGTAATTTTACAACACTCGGGTCAGTATATCTTGCGCCTTCGATCTTAACAGCTGCAATTCTATATTTTTTAGGGTTCTTGAATTTATCAATGAACAGGCTGTCGGCATTCTGTGCTGTAACAGATGCTGAGATAATTAAAAGTAATATGTAAAGTTTACGAATGATAGATTAGTTTTTATTTATCTGTTCGCTGGTTTTTCCAAATCGACGCTCTCTGTTCTGATAAGACAGAATAGCTTTGAAAAAATCTTGTTTGCGAAAATCAGGCCATAAAGTATCAGTAAAATAGAACTCAGAATATGCTAATTGCCACAACAGAAAATTACTGATACGGTGTTCTCCGCTTGTCCTGATCATGAGCTCTGGTTCCGGAAAATTTTTAGTATTTAAAAAGGAATCAATATGCCTGGAAGTGATCTGTGAGGAGGTCAACTTGCCTTCTTCAACCTGACGGGCAATTTGTTTTACTGCATTCGTGATCTCCCATTTGCTGGAATAACTTAAGGCTAGAATTAAAGTAACTGTGCTGTTATTCTCAGTGAACTTAATGGATTCCTGTAATTCTCTCTGGCAAGTTTCCGGTAAGCTTTCAACATCTCCTATCACCTGCAGTTTCACGCCTTTTTTATGAAGATTAGCAGTTTCAAGACTGATGGTAGAAACCAATAGTTCCATCAACGCATCGACTTCGTCCTTGGGTCTGTTCCAGTTCTCTGTGCTGAATGCATAAAGAGTTAGGAACTTCACGCCGATCTCTCCACATGCCTCAACAATGTCTCTTACAGAATTAACACCTTCATGATGACCAAAGATACGGTCTTCGCCATGTTGCTTCGCCCAGCGCCCGTTTCCGTCCATTATAATGGCCACGTGTTGTGGCACATTATTCATATTGATTGAATTCTTGAGATCCATGGTTTTACAAAGTGGACAAAGATAACAAAATAGGAATAAGCGCTTTTTGATTTAAGGATAATTAAGAGCTTTTGTAATTTTTAACAGGACGTTTTTTAGATACCGAGACCCATGCCATGGCATTCGGCATTCTTCTTTGGCAAGCGCATTTGTAAGGTAAATCCATAATAGAAATACCAGTCTTTGGATTTTGGATTACCCCTCATTGTACCCGGATCACCTGTTCCAAATGTTTGCACTGTATTCGCATTGTTGGAATAAGGAAAGGCTTTGCTGGCGTCATCAAGGTAGTCTGTAAAAAGTTTGCGCGGACCCCATTCAAAACCAAAGCCAAAGATGTCAGTTGCATTCCATTTTATCCCTACACCAAAAGGAACACAGATCTGATATTTGGAGTAAGAATGACCCTGCCCTTCGGTATTCAGTGAAGTTAAATTCACGTAACCACTTCCAAGATCTGCTTTTGGATTCATGTAATACCCACCAATACCTGCGAATAAAAACATCGTGAAATAGAGTTTGTCTTTTCCAATACGGTAATCCACAAAATTAAATTCATATAAGGCGTGCGCTTCATAAATATCACTCTTGAAATGAAGATCCCTTTCAATCTGATTCAACTCACCACTCTTGGAATCACTCGCCCACACACTACCGTAGTTGAAACCAAAACGAAAGGCATATCGGTAGGTCATAGCCATACGAAAGAAAGCGCCGGCAGCAGGTTTTGAATAAACAAAATGAGTTCTGGTATTCAAATCACCCAAATAATAACTGGCCCCGCCAAAGATTCCAATTTCTCGTTGACGGGCGTGTTTTTTCCGGGTCTGTGCATTTAGAACACAGGAGAAGAGAAGAAATATCAATAAAAGTCGTTTCACCTTGGTGTAATAGAACGTGAAATTAGATGCTTTATTGTTCATTTCACCATAGCTAACACCCACTTATTAAGCAGGTTAGTGTTAATTACTTCAAATACCTCAAAAAAGTGTTTTTTAAGAAAATAGTGCTGAAATTTTTGCAAATTTGTTTTTCAATGAGAATTTGTATTTCCCTATTCTTCCTGTGTGTTGTTTTTGCTTCTTTTTCACAGGAAAAGGATAGTCTTCATAAGATCCATCCACTCATTCCAAACATTACGACTGCATCTGATTCGAACACTGTGTTTGAAGGTAAAAAAGGATTACACGCATCGCATGATGAAACAGCAAAGCTCATCATCGGTGGATATGTAAGTACTTATTTTGGAATATACGATGATGAAACGGTGAACAATGGATTTGTTCAAATTCCAACGATGGCCGCAAGGAACAAGGAATTTGGAATCAATACGGCTTTGGTATCAATGAAATATTCTGCAAAGAATTTACGTGGCAATTTGGGAATTCATTATGGTGACATTGCAACAACCGTTTGGCCTACGCAATACAACATGATTCAGGAAGCCAATGCGGGAGTAAAACTAGTGAAGAAATTGTGGCTGGACGCAGGCTTTTTTAAATCTCATATAGGTGTTGAAAGTACAGAGCCCAGAGAGAATATTACCTCCAGCATGGCCATGGCCGACAACTTCGAACCCTATTTTTTTGCAGGAGCCAAATTAACTTACGAAGTAAGTGATCAGCTTCTTCTGCAAGTCAATTCATTCAATAGCTATGCCACATTTGTTGACAACAATAAGAACAAACTCATTGGCACAAGCATCGTTTACAGTCCAACAAGTAAGATCAGCATGACCTATAATTTTCTTACGGGGACAGAGACGCCAGACAGCGTAAAAACGAAACAAGTGAGAAACTACAATAACTTTTATATTACGTATAGTTCCAATAAATTTCTGCTTGCACTTGAGGCAAATTATGGATGGCAGACCAATTCCTCAAAGAAAGATTCAACAAAAAATGCCGAGATGTTCAGCGGGTTGATGGTGGGAAAATATCAGGCTCTTCCTCAGTTTGCTGTTTATGCTCGACAGGAATATTTCAGTGATTATGATCAAATGGTGACCGGGAACATTGATTTTGGAAGAAATATGTTTGGCACCACTTTTGGTTTTGAATTCAAGCCTTTTAAGAACGCTGCCATTAGCATAGAAGGAAGAAATCTATCCTGTGATAATTTGATCTTTAAACAGGGAAAAAAGGTTTTGAATCAAAGAAATGAACTCATCTTTTGTCTTGATATTTGGTTTTGATGAAGAAGCCTCCATATGGACCGATTGGGATCTTCGACAGTGGCCTGGGAGGTTTGACCGTCTTAAAAGAGATCATCCAAGTTCTTCCGGAATATGATTATTTATATCTGGGAGACAATGCACGCGCACCTTATGGTTCAAGAAGTTTTGAAACGGTTTACCAATACACCCTGGAATGCGTTAAAGCACTTTTTGATCAGGGATGTGGACTTGTTGTTCTTGCCTGTAACACTGCTTCGGCAAAAGCTT
The DNA here is from genome assembly GCA_035438925.1 of Bacteroidia bacterium. Taxonomy (GTDB): domain Bacteria; phylum Bacteroidota; class Bacteroidia; order B-17B0; family Aurantibacillaceae; genus Aurantibacillus. The sequence goes on from DAORJH010000035.1 coordinate 9,794, forward strand.
TGAGAAGCATTCAGCAAAAGGACCTTCCTCACTTGGCGCCTGAAAGAAGGGTTTTGGGAGTAATAAGACCTACTGCTGAGGTTGCAGGTGGTTTAAGCAAAAGCAGGGAAATAGGCATTCTCGCCACACAGGGAACCGTTAGTTCCGGATCCTATGTAACTGAAATTGGAAATTTTTTTCCTGACGTCAAGGTTTTTCAGGAAGCTTGTCCAATGTGGGTCCCATTGATCGAAAGCAACGAGATCAATAATTCAGGAGCTGATTTTTTTATTGATAAGCATGTAAACGCATTGATGGAACAATCATCTGCAATAGACACAGTCATACTCGGATGCACGCATTATCCGTTGATAGAAGATAAGATCAAAAGGAAATTACCAGCGCATGTGAAGGTTGTTTCACAAGGAAGTATTGTAGCACAAAGCCTGAAAGATTACCTGAACAGACATCCGGAAATCGATGCGTTTTGCGAGAAGAACGGTAAAAGAGAATTCTACACAACCGATCAGCCTTCTTCTTTTGATGAACCAGCCTCCCGTTTTTTTGGAGAGAAGATCTCATCAAAGCATATGGAGATCTGATCTACTTTTCCAGGATCTTGAATTCTGTTCTTCTGTTATTTTGCCTTCCCTCATCTGTATCATTGGTGTCAATTGGCTTTGTTTCACCATATCCCTTTGCGGTAAGACGCGTTGCAGGTATTCCCTTTCCGATCAGATAATCGACAACGGACTTAGAACGGTTATCACTCAGCTTCATGTTGTATTCATCAGAACCTTTGCTGTCAGTGTGTGAGCCCAATTCAATTTTAATAGAAGGATTATCGTTCAATAATTTAATTAGTCGCTCCAACTCATTGGCTGATTCTTTTCGAATAGTGGCCTTATCAAAATCGAAGAATATATTTTTCAAAACGATCACACTTCCTACTTCTATTTTCTTTAAAGCAATGTCTTTTATCACTTCCTGATAGTCGGCACCTTCAGGCAGATTGAAATTCTCAGAATGGAAAAGATATCCATCGGCCTTCACAGCAATACCATAGTTTTTTCCGCTTGGAAGTGTAACGAGGTATTTACCGGTAGCGCTGTTGGATTTAAATGTGGCGATCACCACGTTGAGGTCGTTATCGATCAACTCAAGGGTTGCAGATAAAGGTGCCAGTGTTTTGGCAGAAGAGATAACTCCTTTTAAAATGGCCACTTTCGCCAGGCGCACATCAGCAGCGCTTTCTATTTTCAAATTACTCACGGGATTTGCGCGCATCGCAATCAATTGA
>DAORJH010000036.1:0-10960 GCA_035438925.1 Bacteroidia bacterium
GCATTCAGTGAAGATCCCATTCATTCTGGGTATTCTCGGTATCTGGGGCTACAACAAATGGAACAAGCGTAGAAAAGAAAAAGGAAAGAAAGCTGAGAAGGCCTAAACAAATATTATCCTTCATCCTAACGCTTCGCTGGTTTACGGCGGGACTAATAGGACTGATGTTGCTTTTCATTCTTAAATTCTATGTGATCGATCTCATCAAGGTCAATTCAAAAGATATGGGAAGCACGCTTCATGAAGGAGATGTGCTTCTTATCAAAAGAGCTTTTAACGATTATCAGGTAAATGATATCGTATACATCAAATATCCTGTAAAGGACTCAAGTAAGGGAAATACCTATTGTTTTCAGCGGATCATTGGATTACCGGGAGATAGCATTGAGATCATCAACAAGCTAGTTTACCGAAATGGACAATTACTGAATGATACAAATACTGTTATGCACAATTATTATGTGAAGTCGAATATTAAGATCGACAGTCTTTTTGAGATCCGTTATCAATTAAGAGAAGGCGGAGAGATCTCTAACGATCTTGACTACAGTTATTCTCTAACAAAAGTACAGGCAGATTCATTGGCAAGATCCTTCAATGTCATTAAAAGTGTCAATATTAAAAATGAGCAAAAGGGCGGATTCGATCAAACGGTATTCCCCTATTCCACCCGATACAACTGGAACATGGACCACTTCGGTAAACTATTTGTTCCCAAAGAAGGAGCAGAACTCAGGTTGGACAGCACAAGCATTTTACTTTATGGTACGCTCATCAGAGAGTATGAAAAGAACACGCTGAAAGTACAAGGCGATAGCATTTTTGTGAACGGAAAATACAGCAGAACCTATACAGTAAAAAATGATTATTATTTTTTAATGGGTGATAACCGTGACAACGTGAATGATTCAAGGGTTTGTGGTGTGATCCCATCGGAAAATATCAGAGGAAGAATGATCAAAAAGATCAAGAGTGGTGGAGAAAAGTAATTCCCATGAAAATATTCTTCTCTCCACGGCTTACTGGCCCTCACTGGAATACTTTTACTATTTACTAAAGGCCAAAAATGTACAGATCGAGAAATACGAGCATTACGAGAAACAAAGTTATCGCAACCGTTGCCGTATTCTGTCTGCAAATGGACCCTTGGAATTGATAATTCCCGTAGAAAAAAAATGTACTTCTATTGCTGATGTTCGCATTTCGTATAAAGAAAAATGGCAGCAGAATCACTGGCGTGCGATAGAAAGCGCTTATAGGAACACGGCCTATTTTGAATTCTTTGAAGAAGAGATAAGGAATTTCTATACAGAGCCGGAAGAATTTTTACTGGAATACAATCTCAAACAATTACAGACTATCTTTGATATCCTTCGAATTAAAAAAGAACTGCACTTTACGAATGAATACAAAAAAGAATATTCAGGAATCACTGATCTGCGAGAACGAATTCATCCGAAGCACTCTGGATTCAGCAGTGAAAATGTGGAGCTAATATTGAATAGAAGATATTATCAGGTATTTGAAGAAAAATTTGGTTTTCATAAAAATCTGAGCATCCTCGATCTTATTTTTCACCAAGGCTTAAGGACAATTGAATACCTCGAAGATCATTAGATCATTTGCTCAAATTGATCTTTACACTATAAGAACCTTTATTTCCGGCATTGTAGACCGTTTCGTAGATAGAAATAAGTAACATTCCTGAAGACTTTGCCGTTCCACTGAATTTAGCACCGGCTTTTAAATTGTCAAACGATTTCTCTCCGATCTTATAGACCACTTGTCCGTACGAAGCATAGGTAGCCGCTCCGTAGTCGCCTTCTTCGCTCCCGCCATAAGGCTTTGTATATTCTGCAGCGCCGGGAGCTTTTACACTTCCATCCGGTTTGTATTTATTATTACTCAAACTTGCCAGGGTTACTTCTCCTCCAGCTGTAATATTAAAATGTTGTCCGGCTTTTAATTGTATTCCCGTTTTCAACCAACCACCATTTTGATTGCCGCTAATGTGTTTAGAAGCGTTCAGTTGAAAAATGTATTCACCTTTTCCAGCTTCTGTGATCACTGAGATATCAATGCTTTTGATCTTTTCTTTAGGTACAGAAAGGTTTCCATATTCTGTTTTCACTTCCATTTTAGTGAAATTATAGTGACCACCCATGGTATAATTATTTTCCATTGTAATCACGTCTTCAGAGGGTGCTTCATCTGAAATATTATTTGTTGCTTTAATTTCGTTCAGGGCATTTTCAATGGTATATTCCCCTGTGTAGGAATTTTCTTCTGCAATATTCTTTCCGTCATTTAAAAATTCATTGATGGCGACAATTGCCTTTGGACCAAGCTTAACAAGATCAGAATAAGCACCTTTTCTGACATCATCCGTGGTGCTGGTCAGTAATAATTTGAGGATAGGCTTCGCTTTTTCGCTGGTATTTTTATCACTTCCCAGTCCAATTTCTATATGGTTTATCTTGGAAGCCGGAATGATCAGTTTGCCGTAAGCGGAAACCAATTCAATATCATTAAAGGTGGTGGTGCCTTTTATTAGATTGCCATCTAACAATTCCAAACTAACATCAGCCTGCTTTTGAGCAGGAAGAAATAAAGTTGAGCTTACAAAGAAGTAAAGGAGAATTTTTTTCATTCCATATCAATTATGGAACAAAACTAAGTTTTATTTAAAGCAAGGCTTTAAAGAAAGTCTTAAATAAGCTTAAAGTCCGCTTGTTCCACCTAAAATACTTCCGTCTGATCCAGAGCTGAAATCAACAGGTTTGATGGCCACAACAGGCATGCTGCTTTTATGAATGACTTGCTGCGCATATGGACCCAGGAAGATTCCACTCACTTCCGCATCCTGGTCGGTCATGATAACGATCAAGTCTGCACTCAGTTTATTGGCGTAATCAACCGTAGCCTCTGCACGATTCCTCACATTAGAGAGAAGATCCGAATGGAAAATTGTTCCCGTTTCCTCAGCAAGCTTTTGGATCTGATGAAGAATAAGTTCCATCGCTGCTTTCTCGCTTTCCTCATCTTTTCCTAATAAAGCCACTGCATGTACCGAAGCACTGAATTTTTTAGCCATTTGGAGTGTATAATTCACTTTTTGTCTCGTGTGCGCGCTTGTGTCGATTGGCATTACGATCTTGTTATAACCTTTGTGATTCGCTTCCTTACTCATCACAATAGTAGGACAAGAAGATTTTGTAAGGACTTTCATTGCAACGCTACCGATCAACAATTCCTCTATAGGAGAATAACCGTGTGTGCCCATAACTACCATAGAAGCTCCAATCTCTTCAGCAACATCTACGATCTCTGAGCTGGGGCTGCCGGTTTTAACAATACAATCCACTTTTACACCATATTGCTTTGCAATATCTGCAGCCAGTTTACCGAGCTTTTCAGTCGCTTTGTTTTCAACTTCAGATGTATTTAGAATATCAACTGTAGGAAGGAATAGATTCTGAGCAACATAGTAGGAGTTGATCACGTGTAAAAGATAGACATCACCTTTTGTCAGTTGTGCCGTAAAAGCACCGTGTGTTATGGCCAAAAGTGAGGTATCGCTGAAATCGACCGGGATGAGGATCTTTTTAGAATTAAACTGAATCATAAGTAGGTTTTGAATGTTAAATATAGGTTTTTTCTGCAAAATAAGCCATTTTAACGAAAAAAGCCATCTTTTTTCCCAACCTTTTTAGCTTAGCCCCGTATTAGTGGTCAGTTTTATACACAAATGGCTACTAATAACTTTAAACACGTAAGTATTTTGTTGAACTATATAAAATCACTACTTTTGCGCTAAGTTTTAAACAAAAACATAAACCCAAATAAATATGAATAAAAAAGTCCTAATCGCCGCGTCTTTGTTAACAACAATGATGTTGCAAGCTCAGGAGTCAGGCTCCGGAGATGAGGTTCTTAAGAACAAGAAAGGCAATGAGATCCTTCCAAAAAAAGGAGATATCGGTCTTGGCTTCAATGCTGCTCCAATGATGGATCTTGTGATTAACGCCGTAAAAATCAATCAAGCTGGTACCTTCAACAACTCAGCTAACACTAATCAGTACCAAACTGGTGGTGCAAGTCAGATCGTTGGAAAGTATTTCCTTTCAGCGAAAACTGCTGTTCGTGCTAGAATTGCAGTAAATACTATTTCAGGCAGGATCACAAACCGTGTTCAAGATTCTAAAGCAATTTACGATGCTAGTTTCGGGACTCAGTCTGATATCGATGCAGCTAACCAATTAAGAGTTGAAGACACTTACAAATTCAACAAACAAAACTGGTTGATCTCAGGTGGATATGAAATGAGAAGAGGATATCGTCGTCTTCAAGGTGTTTATGGTGGAGAAGTGATTTTTGGCGGAAGCGGAAATAAAGAATATTTCACTTACGCTAATGATTATTCAGATAAATACGTTACACATTTCACCAACCCGGCTGGAGCTCAGTTCAACGGACAAACAAACCATAACCCTTTCCAGGCTGGAAGACAAGAGCGTGTACTATATAACAACTACCGTGGTGGATTCCGTTTTGGTCTAAGAGGTTTCATTGGAGTTGAATACTTTGTATTCTCTAAAATCTCTGTTGGAGCTGAATTCGGATGGCAGTATGCTGTTACAACAAGAACTAATCGTATCGCTACCTTTGAAGTATTTGATCAAGGTGCAAACGGTTTAGCTTCTGTTTATAACGAAGAAAGAAGCAATGATTCAAACGAGAAGTCAAAAGGTTTTTCAGTTGACAACAACAATGGAGCCAACCCATTCTCAATGAACAACTTTACAGGTGGTAACGGTAACTCTGCCGGTAACGGTGGTGTAGGTGCCGGTTCAGGTGCGATAAACATTATTTTCCACTTCTAATCAATTAAATAAAAATAAATAATAATAAACATAAATAATAAAATCATGAAAAAATCACTTTTAGCACTTACACTTACTGCTGCTCTTTTCTCTTGCAAAAAAGACATCGAGCAAAAGTCACTTGACGCAACTGACATCACTGGAACCGGTTGGGTAAAAGGTAACCTTCAAAAAACTATTATCACTCCTAGTAATGGTTCATGGAACAATGACACTAAAGTTGCTGCAGCCGGAGTTAATATCCAGGTTCGCGTAGCTACTAACGGAGGAAATGGTATCTACCCTAACTCTAACTATGCTTCAACTGAAGTATTCACTGGGCAAACAGATGCTAATGGTAACTTCGCTATCGCTGTGAAGTCTAACGGAACTTCAAATGGAGTTAGCGCAAACATCATTATCGAAGGATGGCAAGGTACTCAGGATACATTAATCAACGGTGTAACCAAAGTAGGACGTCTTTGCAATTATTTCGGAACTAGCAACAACGTAACTGTTTACAAAGGACAAGCAACATGGTGGAATGGTATCAACCGTTGGAGCTTTAACGTAGGTAACATGTCAGTAGTAAATGACAACAACAACCCTACTTCTCCAAACTTAGGTACTGCTATCGTTACTGGTTCAGTAGGTTATACAGTATGGCAATCATCAGTGAACGTAATCAGCGGAACTGTTCAACCAGCTGCTATTACTAACACTTATGTAATGAAGTCCCCTGTTGGCACTAAAGTTTATGCTACTTTCAGCAACGACCCTTTAACTTTAAGTCCAAAACCATACCAAGCAACTACAGATGCTAATGGTTCTTATACTTTCAACTTTGCTACTGTTAATGCTGGTACTCCGGGTTTTGGTCAGTCAGCTAGTATCTGGGTATCTGACTTACAAGCTACTCGTGATACAATGAAGATCACTTCAGTTTACACTGGAACTACTTTTGTTAGTACCTCTACTGCAATTGCTACTGGTAAAGCTGGTGTTTATGATGGATTCAATAACAACCAAGGTTCTTTATTCAGCAATGAAGTTAGAAATGCAGTGAATTTCGTTCACGGTTTCTTCAGCTTTACTGCTAACTAAGAAATACCTAATCATTAAAAAAAGGCTTCCATGTGGAAGCCTTTTTTTTTTGCTTCGTATACAGGTTTTGCTTTAGTAGATATTCAGATCTTGAATAGCCATTTATCCCATCCATTCAAATCATTATCGCACCTTAAGGATGAGGTATACGGTAATAGAAGTTCTAATAGGGATTCTTGCTCACTTGATAGAATGGTGATGGATAACTAGTCTCGCGGATAAAATTGGCTCTTATTGAATTTAAATCGCTATTACATACAACAAGTCCCGGTCTTTTTATTGCTGGTTCATCTTTAAAACTATTCGTGAATGCCCTCGTTATTAGCCTTTATGTGTGTGATTAAAGGAAGGAAACTAGAAAGATCTCAGCTTTAAAGCAGGAAAGTCTAATGATTGGATAAAAAAAATCCCTTCAGTTAACTGAAAGGATTTCCTTTGTAATGAAGGTTCTGTTATTTCGGTTGTGCAGGAGCTGGAGCCGGTGCCGGAGCAGGCATAGTAACAGCAGAAGCAGCTTTACGTTTAGCGATTGAACCACTGTCTTCAGAAGATTCTGTGTTCACGCCACTTTTAGGAGCCATTAGAATGCATAATGCAATAAGAACGATAGCTAATCCCCAAGTAGCCTTTTCGATGAACTCAGTGCCTCTTTTAACACCCATGATCTGCGTAGCAGCACCATACTGACTTTGGATTCCACCACCTTTTGAATTCTGCACCAATACAACTAGTATAAGCAGCAGACTCACAATAATAATTAATACTGAAAAAATCATTTCTTTAAATTTTAATCTTTTTGACTATTCCTTAATTTTTCAATCAGGGATGCAAAGTAAGCACTTTTTTGTGGATATTTCAAACTTAAAATCTCATACGATCGTATAGCCTTACTGATGTTGCCTTGTAAAGCATAAATATTCGCAAGTGTTTCAGTTACAAGCTCTTCATTCTCCAATAAACTCTCTTTTGCTTTGATATCCGATCGGAAGAACTTCTGTTCTTCTTTTTGTTTGAGCGCTCCCGGATTGCTTTCAATGATCTTATCGATCAGGGCTTTTTGCTTTAATTTAGTTTTCTTGATGTTTTCGGCTTGATCTAGGCCTGCCTCTTTCTTCTCCTCTTCAAAACGATGTGCTGTGCCTTTGTTGCGATTTAAATGGTCCAGCCAGGCTGTAAATGTATCTGGTTGCTTCTTTCTTTCCTGCTTTATCTGAAGAACTTCTTTCTCAACGAAAGAACTCACAATTGCCCTCTCAATCTCTTTTTCAACCTTTTCGGGCGTGATCTCTTCTTTTACTTCAGGAACTTTCGTTTCTTCCTTTAAACTTTTATCAGTTTCAATATGCTTGTCCGTATCCTGAACCGACTTTTCAAGGGCTACTTCCGGCTTTGTTTCAATGACAATTATGTTCTCAACAGGAATTTCTTTATTCAGAAGATCATACAGTTTTTCTCGATCATTCACACTAATAGCCGTTCGCTTGATGGTTTGCTGATACAACGAAGCATCCCACTTTTTAGAAGACAAACTGAGTAGCAATTGAGCCGTCTGAAAATAAGGAAACTCTTCTACCAGTCTGTTCAACTGATTCACATCGTCTCCTTTCAAAGATTCCGGTTTATTGATGTATTGATAAAACTCCTCAGCGTTCATTCTACCAATTATTGAATGCTCTGTTAAAAATATCTTCTGTTAACTGCCTATAGATCTCCGATACAAGGCTTGCTTCTTCTTCACTGATATTCTTCGTAGTAGGAAAATCAGCAAAGCGAGTGAATGTCTGATCGAAACTTTTCACCTCTTCAAATTTATTCGTGTATTTCACTTGAACACTTATAGTTAATCGGTTTGTACTTGCCTGGTCGGTACTTTGTACCGCAACAGGCCCTACATTGTAATCTGCGATATACCCTTCAAAAGTAAGATCGCCGTTTTGTTTTACCAAACTTAAATTGGTCTGTTGAGAAACCACATCTCGTAATTTTTCAGTGAAACGCTGTGAAAGGCTGGGTGCACCCAGACTAGTATTATTTGTGAAGAAGCCAACGCTGATGGTCTTTGCTTCCGGGGGAATTGTTGCTCCGGACAAAGAAATTCTGGGTTTACAAGCAGTGAAAGAGATCACAAGCAGCACACAAGTCAATATTTGGATCAGATTTTTCATCCAAGTTGTATTCCTATCAATGAAATGTCATCCGTTTGTTCAAATCCCTTTTTCCAGTTGTTCAGCAATCTTTCTATTTCTGTTTTTTGAGCTTCCATTGCTAAGCCGGAGCTGGCCTGAAGCCATTCACGAAAAACCTTTGATCGAACTTTCTTTCCTGAGCTGAAGCTGGAAGGTTGACCATCCTCAGGAGAGCCAAACTGATCAATGATGCCATCTGAGAAAAGGAACAAGCGCATTTCTTTTTCTATTTCTATTCTTTCTTCAGTATATGGCTCATTTCTTTCAAAAAGACCGATAGGTTGTTTATTTGGCTTCAGATCTCTTACTTGTCCTTTATTTAGAATAAATGATTTGGCATTTGCTCCTGCATAAATCAGCTCCTTATCGTCAAATGCAACGATTGCCATATCCATTCCGTCTCTTTGATCAGAACCGTTGTTTTGAAGATTCAAAGCATTTATCACATCACTTCTCAGTTCATTCAGGATTTTGGCAGGTGAGGTAATATTCTTCTCATTCACGATCTTATTCAACAATGTCATTCCTATCATACTCATGAAGGCGCCTGGAACTCCGTGTCCTGTACAATCAGCCAATGCAAGGATGTGCTTTTTTCCTGAAAATGTATACCAATAGAAATCTCCGCTCACAATATCTCTTGGCTTATACAAGATAAAGGAAGAAGGGAGGCTTTTTTTCAGATTGCTTTCGCTGATCAATAAGGCATTCTGTATTTTTTGCGCATAATTGATGCTATCGGTGATGCTTTGATGTTTTTCCTCAATGATATCCTTTTGCTCTGAGATCAGAATATTCTGCTCATTTAGCATGTTGTTCTTTTTCCGGAATGTAAACGCAAAGAACAATGCGGCAATAAGTGTCAATGTAACCAGTAGAATAACACCGGTTTGCTTTTGTTTCAGCTTCTCAGCTTTTTCTAGTTGCAATTCACCTTCTAAAATTTGTGCCTGTTTTTCTTGCAATGCTATGTCAGATTCCAATTGTTCAACTTTTCCTGTTAATTCTTGTCGATGGGCCTGTTGTTTGCCTCTGAATACTTTATTTAAATACTCATGCGCCTTTTTATAATCGCCCATTTCGTAATAAACGCTATTGTATGTTGCATTAACTTCCTCTTCTAATTTTTTAAACTCATTCTTCTTGGCAATAGAGTATGCTGAATCAGCCAATAAAAGCGCTTGTATGTAGTTCTTTTTTGTTTTATTGATCAATGCCAAGTTATTCAGTGATCCTCCAACTCCCAACATATCGTTGCACAGTTCTCTGTAGTACCTGCCAAGCGCAATATAATGTTCGGCTGAATCTAATTTTCCTTTCATCGTGAACATGATTCCTAAGTTATTGTAATCATTTCCTAAAAGTGCAGGAATTGCTTTTATCTGATCATGGATCAATGCTCTTCTGAAGAATTCAAATGCCATATCCGACTCACCCATACTTGCATAGGCAATTCCCATATTATTATACACAGTAGCAGGATTCTCCTTTACTAGTCCTTTTTTTATGAGTTCTGTTTGTTTTTCAAAAAAATGTAAGGCTTTTTTATAATTATCCTGAGAGTTAGCGATCAAACCTAATTCGCTATAAACATTATTCTGATTGATATAATCTTTGTCCTTTATAGCTTGATTCAATATTCTATTACAATAGAATATTGATGAATCCAGATTTCCCATTGCCCGGAATATTTGTGCTTTCTTTACAAAACGTAAATAATAGAAAGTCTTTTTATTGAGTTTATCAAAATATTGAATAGAAAGATTGATGTATTTCAATGCTTTTCGAGGGTTATCGTTTAAATAATAATTAGAAAGATTATAGAAGGCAAGTGATCTAAGCGAGTCATTTGAAGCAGGTGATTCTGCTATGCTCATAAGAGAATCCAAATTGAATTTCTTTGCAGATACCGTTAAAAAACAGAAACTCAAAGTCATCAGCCATAAGTATCTCTGTTTACTCTTCAATATGATACTCATTTATTTTTCTGTAAAGTGTTCTTTCACTTATACCTAATTCTTTAGCCGCATTCTTTCTTTTTCCCTTGTGTTTCTTCAAGGCTTTTTTGATCATATCGATCTCTTTATCCTGTAAGGATAGCGTTTCCTCCACCTCAATGGTCTGTGGATTATTTGATTTGCTTTGCACTACATGAGGATGAATGGAAATTCCGTTTTCAAGTTCTCCTTGGCTTGCGTCATAGATCCTGTTCAGTATTTGAACATCTTCACTATTCACTGCATTGACTTTTCCTGTTGCTGCAGAGACAAGATCGTATACAACCTTTTTAATGTCATTCAATTCTGTACGCATGTCCCTAACAACTTTAAAAACAATTTCCTTATCTGATCCGGAAAGGGAAGAGTGATCAGCACCAATGACTGAAGGAACATTGTTTGAATTGTATTGAGGCAGGTACTTTAAAAGCACTTCTGCATTCACTTCTCTTACTTTTTCTATGATGGAAACCTGTTCAGCAATATTTTTCAACTGCCGGATATTTCCGGGCCAGAAATAATTCACCAGCACCTGCTCCGCATCAGAGGTTAATTTGATGACCGGCATTCTGTATTTAGCAGCAAAATCATTGGCGAATTTACGGAACAACAAATGTATATCTTCCTTGCGTTCTCTTAACGGTGGCAAATAGATCGGAACTGTGTTCAATCGGTAATACAGATCTGCTCTGAATTTTCCACGCTCCAATGCCTGGTAAAAATTAATATTGCTGGCAGCAACTACGCGCACATCCGTCTTCTGCACTTTACTGCTTCCAACGCGGATGTATTCTCCACTTTCGAGTACACG
>DAORJH010000037.1:0-10856 GCA_035438925.1 Bacteroidia bacterium
CATATAAAGGATATTGATATCCACCTGGGGCCTTTCCTATTCTGCTTTCCAGATCCAGCCTTTTCATTTCATCCATTGTTCTGATACAATCTCCGAAATACGGATCGATCTTATTGAAACAGGCAATGGTCTTATCAATAAGATCCTTCGCTCCGTCAAATGGTTTTAAAGGTGGTTTTCCCTCTTCATCCACCGCTATATCCCAGGGACGATAATCATCCAGTTTCAATTTAGCTTTTCTCTTTAGATCATGTTCGGTGATCATGGGAACAACATGCTGTTTTACCGATTCATGAAAATCAAGACAGTCTTGTACACTATAATCAAACCTGGCCAAGGCCTGATGTTTATAGTCTCGGTAATTTTTAAATCCGGTATTGCTTGCAACCTGATGTCTTAATGAGATCAGCTTTGTAAAAAGATCGTTCAGTGCAGTTTCATCCTTTGCTCTACGGTTTTGGATTAAACGATATACTTCCTCGCGAATACCTCTGTTCAGGTCCTTTAAAAAAACAGATGCCTTTTGAAGTGTCATTTTTTCGCCCTTGTATTCTACACTTTGTTCTCCACTGATAGCACCAAATTGTTGTTCCAGTTCTTGAAGTTTTGTGTTCAAGGGAATATTCTCTGCACGAAAAAGATCGATCGCATTCTTTACTCCACGCAAATAAATATTATATCCCGGCTTATTTAGTTGAGATGCAAATTTGCAATCCATCAGCTTTTTATTCAGCTCGTTTGTAAGAGGCGCCATATGTGGCTCGATGTTCTGAACAAAATCATTGAAGCTATTGCGTAATTCTTCATTCGCTGTGTCGCATGTCATTTTAATATAACGCCAGGCCATGTTCTCGCTTACTACGGACGACAATTCTGAATTATCTTTCAACCATTTTTCAAGGTCGTTCATAGTTTGGATCTGTCTTCCCAGCAGATCATCAAAATACGGCTTGAGTAATTCCCAGCTGGTAACTGTAAAATCTTTTTGAATGAAGCTTCTTTGCATAGGTATTATAAATGAAATGATGATTGTTTTCCGATATTATCGTAATTGGCTTTTAGCCAGCTGTCGCACGCCTTGTAGCCTAATTCTTTTAAGTGCATTAAAAAATCCCAGTTTGTATTTAGTTTACTGGAAAGGTTGAATTCCTGAAGATTCTTATCGGCGCTGAGGCAATGTAGATTTATTTTTTTGAGTTTTCCGTCAGGATTAATTCCTTTTTCTAGCAGACCATTGATGAATTCCAGGTGTTTGATCTCATGTGCCAGTGCTGAATTAAAACTTATTTCATTCACTCTGTCTTTGATCTCCTCTACATTTTCCGGTACTTTATTTATTATGAATGGATTTACTTTTACAAGAAGGATATCATCTGTATCAACCGTTCCCTCTGTCAAAGGCCAAAGAGGAGGATTGCCCATATAACCTCCATCCCAGTAATACTCGCCGTTTATTTCTACAGCTTTGAATAAATAAGGCAAACAGGCGCTGGCTAAAATTGCTTTGGAAGTGATCTCTTTCGGACCAAACACTTTTGCCTCGCAGGTTTTTACATTGGTAGCACACACAAAAAGTTTTGGAGGATTCAGTTTTTGTAATTCATCAAAATCAACCAGATCATTCAATATTTTTTCAAGTGGATTGATGCCAAGTGGATTGAACTGAGAGGGTGACATGGTCTCCGCGGTCAAATTAAAAAAACGATACATGGGAGAAAAATCCATATTACCCGGACTCATCATCTTATCGATCCATGTTGGCTGAGGCGCTGATAGTTTTCCGGCTTCTGAAATTCGGTGCCAGAATTTTACAAGGATATGTTTCGCCATATTTCTTCCCCCTTTGCGAAGGCCATAAACAGTACATACGCCATTCATGGCGCCGGCGCTTGTTCCACAAACACCATCGATCTCAACTTCGGGTTCATCCAGTAACCGGTCAATTACTCCCCATGAATATGCTCCGTGTGCACCACCACCTTGCAAGGCAAGGTCAATCTTTTTTACTTTCGACATAGTTTAAATGTAAAGAAAAGTTCCTGAAAGATTAAATAAAAAACCCCGCGAATGCGGGGTTAAAAAATTATTTATCGACTTGTGTGTCTCCGATATAAACGCCGTTCTTGTAAACGGCAATACGTGTAAGTATTCCATTCTCATTGTAAAAATAAGCCTTCCCTTCCATGAACGTGTTGTTACTGAAAATTCCGTCTTTAGTTATTTGCTTGTTCTTATTATATAATGTGTGTTGACCGTTCAGGATCATAGGACCACTTCCTTTTTTGGCAGCATCATTAGGAGCTTCATCTTTAGAAACGATGATCTTTGGTGCATTATCCAGGATGTTATCTGATTTTTTTACGATCGGCTTTTTAGGCTCGTATGTCTTGATTGAAGCAACATCAACGTCCCCTTCATTGTAATTCTTTTCCGCTTTCAAATCTCCATTCTCGTGATATTCTTTTATCAATCCATTCTCTCTTCCGTTCACAAAATTTCCTTCAATTGCCATTTGGCCATTTTCATAGAAATACTTTTGTGCGCCTTCTCTTTTACCAGATTGGTTGAAAACGAACTCGTGTTGAACAACACCATTCTCATAATAAAGTTTATAATTACCCACCCATTTGCTGATCTTCCAGTTTCCTTCTTCGCTGATCTTTCCGTTTTCATGATACATGATAGCGTAACCATCAGGGCGACCGTTTGCAAAAGTTAATTTATTCTTTAAGTTTCCATTACAATAGTACTCAATCCAGATCCCGGTCTTTCTATTATCAAGATACATTCCTTTTTCAATCTCCTGATCCGGCTTGTAACAAGTTGCCGATGGTTTATGTTTGCCAAGAAGAATCCACTTTCCTTGTTTTTTGCCTTCCAAATCAATTTTATTGCAAGTGTCGCCACCTATTATCTCAAAGGTCTGCGACTGCGCTAAAAGCGTAGAGGCAAAAAGAGTAATAAGTATGCACAAGAGTCGTTTCATGGTCATTCAAAGTTATTGATATTATACAATATTGGTTTTGCTTTTAGATTACCCTTCATATTTTGTCGATTAAAAGACATTGATTACTAAGCGTCTGTGTAGTTTTACGCCCAATAACCGGAAAGGTTACAATAGCAATTGAATAATACGTTAAAAGAAGAAAAACCGAATTATTTCTTCAAAAATGGGATCTTTACGACCTTAGCTTTTATTGGTTTTTCGCGAATAATAATAAATATTTCCGAATCTACTGCTGATAATGAGGTAGTTACGTATCCCATGCCAATTGCCTTGTTTAGACTAGGAGATTGGGTTCCGGAAGTAACTTTTCCGATGATCTTGCCTGATGCATCTGCAATTGGGTAGTCGTGGCGTGGTATCCCACGGTCGATCATCTCAAATCCGACCAGTTTTTTAGAAACGCCACCTGTTTTGTGGGCTTCGATGGCTGCGCGATTTGTAAAATCCTTGGTGAATTTGGTGATCCAGCCTAAACCTGCTTCGATTGGAGATGTTGTATCGTCGATATCATTTCCGTATAAGCAAAAGCCCATTTCGAGACGTAAGGTATCGCGCGCGCCAAGACCAATTGGTTTAATATTGAATTCTTTTCCTGCTTCAAAAATAGCATCCCACATTTTTTCTGCGTCCTTGTTCTTTATATAAATCTCAAATCCACCTGCGCCAGTATAACCTGTATTTGAAATGATCACATTCTCTATTCCGGCCATAGTATCTACTTTGAAGGTATAATACTCCATGGAGGAAAGATCAACATCTGTTAGTTTTTGTAAAGCGAGAATTGCTTTCGGTCCTTGTACTGCCAATAAACTCATTTCATCCGATACATTCACCATTTCTACTCCCTGCGTGTTGTATTTCTTTATCCAGTTCCAGTCTTTATCAATATTAGAAGCATTCACAACTAAATAATACTCATCTGCTTTAAAACGATATACGAGCAGGTCATCAACGATTCCGCCATTCTCATTAGGAAGACAAGAATATTGAACCTTTCCGTCAGACAATTTGGAAGCATCATTCGATGTTACACGTTGGATAAGATCAAGGGCTTTCTCCCCTTTCAATCTGAATTCCCCCATATGACTCACATCAAACACACCAACACCATTTCTTACAGTAAGATGTTCTTCGTTCAAGCCGGCATAGGAAACCGGCATGTTGTATCCGGCAAACGGAACCATTTTTGCACCAAGGGCAATGTGTTTTGCTGTAAGTGCAGTATTGCGTAGTTGTGTTGCTGTTGTCATTTTTTTTTATTTTAATGATTAACTAATTACTTAATAAACTATTTTTTAAACATTTTCGATCACCATTGCACTGGCGCCACCGCCACCATTACAAATACCTGCGGCACCAAACTTAGCGTTGTTTTGTTTCAATACATTGATCAGTGTAACAATGATCCTTGCGCCACTTGCTCCAAGGGGATGTCCTAATGAAACAGCACCACCGTTCACGTTTACTTTAGAGGCATCGAGCTTCATTAATTTCATATTTGCGATTCCAACAACACTAAAGGCTTCGTTCAATTCATAATAAGAAATGTCTTCCATTTTTAGTCCGGCTTTTTGTACAGCTTTTGGAACAGCAAGGCTTGGTGTAGTGGTGAACCATTCCGGTGCCTGTTCTGCATCAGCAAATGCTTTGATCTTCGCTATTGGTTTTATTCCAAGCGCATCGGCTTTCTCCTTGCTCATTAAAACAATTGCTGCAGCACCATCATTCATGGTACTGGCATTTGCCGCTGTAACTGTTCCGTCCTTTTGAAAAACCGGTTTTAAACCGGGGATCTTTTCAAAATTCACATTTTTATACTCTTCGTCCTCAGCAAAAACAACATCACCTTTTTTTGTTTTGACAGTAACCGGTGCAATTTCTTCTTTAAACTTTCCTGCACTCCATGCAGCGGCCGATCTTTTGTAAGACTCAATCGCAAAAGCATCTTGCTCTTCTCTGGAGATCTTCATGTCCTTTGCACAAAGTTCAGCGCAATTTCCCATTGGAACATTTCCATATACATCCATCAGTCCATCTTTAGCAAGACCATCGGTTAATACAGCATTACCGTATTTTGCTCCCCAACGCGTACTGTCAGAATAGAAAGGAACAGAGCTCATGTTCTCCATTCCTCCTGCTACAACACACTCATTATCTCCCAGCATGATGCTTTGAGCAGCAAGCGCGATGGATTTCATTCCGCTTGCACAAACTTTATTTACGGTAGTACAATTCACGCTATCGGGCAAACCTGCGAATTTTGCAGCCTGACGAGCAGGAGCCTGACCTAAATTTGCCTGTAAAACGGATCCCATGAACACTTCGGTCACTTGTTTTGGATCTAATTTAATTTTTTCAAGGGCTGCTTTTATTGCAGTTGCTCCTAATTGTGTAGCAGCGGTTGATGCCAAAGTTCCTCCAAAGGAACCCATTGCTGTACGTGCTGCAGATACTATATAAACTTCTTTCATTTTCGTTGATTTTGAAGGCCTAATTTAGTATTTTAATTATAAGAACTGCGTTAAATGTTTTAAACAGTTTTATGCCTATTTTTGTGTGATATGCAGGGACTTGTGATCAAATCGACCGGAAGCAATTACAAGGTAATTGTGAATGACAGGGTCATGAACTGCAAATTAAAAGGTAAACTAAGATTGGACGGCAGAAAGACCACCAATCCTGTTGCGGTTGGAGATCAGGTGGATGTTGAAATGGAAAATGAAGAAGAAGGGAACATCACGTTTATTCATCCCCGCAAAAATTACATCATTCGTAAATCGATCAATTTAAGTAAACAAGCTCATATCCTTGCCAGCAATATGGATCAGGCTTTTTTGATCGCTACACTCGTTGCACCAAGAACCAGCTTGGGTTTCATTGATCGTTTTTTGATCACGGCAGAAGCTTATGGAATTCCGGCTTCACTTATTTTCAACAAAAGAGATCTGTTGGATGAAGAAATGCTGCAATTGCAGGAAGAAGTGATGAAGATCTACTCCGACATTGGTTATAACTGTTACAGCATCAGCGCTGAAAATGTTTCGGATGTAGAAAAATTACGAGACCTCTTCAAGGACAAAACAACTTTGATCACGGGTCACTCCGGAGTGGGAAAAAGTACATTTGTAAATGCTCTTGAACCTGGTTTGAATTTGAAGACCTCTGAGATCTCAAGTGCCCATTTGAAAGGAACACATACAACAACCTTTGCAGAATTACATCCCCTGAGTTTTGGTGGAAACATCATTGATACTCCGGGAATAAAGGAATTAGGACTGGTGGAAATGAAAAAAGAAGAAGTGGGTCATTATTTTCCTGAAATAAGAGAAAGAATGAATCAATGCAAATTCAATAATTGTATTCATGTGGACGAACCCGGATGTGCTATAAGAGTCGCTGCTGAAAAAGGACTGATCAGTGCAGAACGTTATGAAAGCTATTTACGCATATTGGACGGAGAGGAGATGGATTGGAAGGAGTGGGAAGTGAAATGAGTAAAAGCAGAAAAGAGTCTTAGACACTGTCTGTGATATGCGAAGAATTCGAATGGTACAGGCATCAAGTGAAAAACAAGTAGCAAAAGTTTAGAGTAATTAAGAGATATTTGAAATTTGAACCACATAGAACACATGGTTTTTCAAAATGTTTATCTTCAAATTATTTGAAGACAACATAGCTGATTCTGCCACTGGCAAAATTTTATATGTTACTTTAGTCTTTCATATTTTTACTATGTAACTATTTGCCCTTGTGGTTAAAATAATTTTGAAAAATCGTCTATTCATATTCATTTGTTTAATTTGCGTAATACGTGGCAATCTTTCTGCACAAAATCGAAGCATCGATTCTTTAAAACTTGCTCTTAAAAATGCGAAGCACGATACAACAAAGGTTTCTTTGTATTGTCTACTAGCACAAAGAACAACAGATCCGGACAGCGCAATAAAGCTATGGAAATTTGTCAATACATTTGTAGCTCAAAAAGAAAGTGAGCATTCCAATAACATCCTCATTTTTAAAACACTCCGTTATTATTCAAGAATATCATTGTCTAATAGCGGTAATTATTACAAGAGCCAAGGAAAATACCTTTTAGCAAGCGAGTGTTTTCAAAAGGCCATAGACATTGATGAGGAACTAAAAAATAATTTGGACGTAGCCGCAGACTACTGCAACTTAGCTTCCGTTCTTGCGCTACATGGCAACACGACAAAAGCGTTAGACTACTATCAGAAAAGCTTAGTTCTTTTTGAGAAAGAAGGCAATAAAAAAGAATTAGCATTCGCCTTATCTAATATTGGTTTATTGTATCAAGAACTCGGAAATATAAATCGAACACTAGAGTGTTATGAAAGTGCTCTCCGGATATTAGAGAGATTAGACGATAAAGAAGGAATTGCCCAAACATTGACCAACTTTGGTTATACATCCTTCAAACAAAAAGATTTTGACAAAGCAATTGAATATTATGAAAAGGCTTTAAAAATCAGGTTAAAAACCGGAAAGAAAAAAGGTATTTATAATTCGCTGAATAATCTAGCGGCAGTTTATAAAGAGCAAAATGAAATCAATAAAGCCCTGGAATACAATTTCGCGAGTTTAAAATTAAAGGAAGAGTTGGGGGATAAAAGAGCAATAGCAATCTCATTTAACAATATTGCTTCGTGCTATTCCTCTTTAGGAGACCTGGAGAAAGCAATGGAATATCATTTAAAAAGCTTAAAGATCCGTGAAGAGGCTGAAGAAAAAAAAGGTGTCTGTAATTCTTTAAGTAACATTGCTATGCTATATTATGAAAAAAAAGAACTTAAGAAGGCAAAAGAATACGCGACCCGATCAATGAAATTGAGTAAGGAGCTCGGATACCCTGAACATATTCAATCCAATGCTAGCGTTCTTTGTAGATTATATAGAACACAAGGAAACTTTAAGTTAGCATTGGAAAATTATGAACTCTATATTCAAATGCGAGACAGCGTGAACAATGAATCCAATAAAAAAGCCACCCTCAAATCTCAGCTAAAATACGAATACGAAAAACAAGCGGCGGCCGATTCGGTGGTACATGCAAAAGAAAGTGAAATCAAAAATGCAGAATTAGCCAAACAAAAAGCAGAGATCAAAGCCAAAAAGAATCAGCAATATGCATTATTCGGCGGTTTGTTTGCCGTTTGCGTATTTGGTGCTTTTATGTACAACCGTTTTAAAGTCACACAAAAGCAGAAGGAAATCATTGAAGAGCAGAAAGAAGTGGTTGAGGAACAGAAAAAATTGGTGGAAGAAAAACAAAAAGAGGTCTTGGATTCTATACATTATGCAAAGAAGATTCAGATGGCGCAGATTCCAAATGAGAAACAAGTCGGTAAAAATTTGGAGAAACTGAGAAAGACTTGAAAAAGATCTACCCGACTTTTTCGTTTATTAAATAAGCAAGCAGTTTTTTCACTGCATTGGCGCGGTGACTGATGGTATTCTTTGTTTCATTCGGTAATTCAGCAAATGTGCTCCTGTATCCTTGTGGAATAAAAAGTGGGTCATACCCGAAGCCGTTCGTTCCTCTTGGTTCAAATGCGATCGTTCCTTTTACTTCTCCATCAAATATTAATTCCTTCTCCCCTTCCAGTAAAGTAATGATTGTAACAAATCTCGCATTTCTCAAACTTTGATGACTCAACTCTTTCAGCAATTTTTTGTTATTCGCCTCATCATTCTTCGGCTCTCCTGCATAACGGGCGCTGTAAACTCCGGGAGCTCCTTTCAATGAAGAAACTTCCAGCCCACTGTCATCTGCGATCACAATTATATTTGAATCTTTAAAATGTGCCTTTAAAAATCGTGCTTTGATCTTTGAGTTTTCTTCTATCGTCATTCCTGTTTCAGGGATTTCTTGCGTAATGCCAAGTTCCTTCAATCCCTTCAATGACCAGCCTTTGGGAAGAACTGCTCTTATTTCATCTATCTTGTGTTGATTGGAAGAGGCTATGATGAGATTCTTCATTCCCTATTACTTCCTTAATTCGAAATTCTGTCCTAAGTAAACTTTTCTCACTTGTTCATCATTGGCGAGTTCTTCTGCTGTTCCGGATTTGATCACACTGCCGGAATACAATAAATAAGCACGATCAGTGATGCTCAAGGTTTCATGTACGTTATGGTCGGTAATCAAAATCCCAATGTTCTTATCCTTTAACTTTCTCACTACTGTTTGAATATCTTCCACCGCAATGGGATCCACGCCTGCGAAAGGTTCGTCCAATAAAATGAATTTCGGATCTGTAGCCAAGGCTCTTGCTATCTCTGTTCTTCTTCGTTCTCCCCCACTCAACTGATCTCCTAAATTTTTACGCACATGCTGCAATCCAAATTCATCCAGCAAGGTCTCTACTTTTGCTTCCTGTTCTTTCTTAGTGAGCTTGGTCATTTCCAATACTGCGCGAATATTGTCTTCAATACTTAGTTTACGAAAGACAGAAGCTTCCTGCGGCAAATAACCTACGCCTAATTGTGCGCGACGATACATGGGCTCCTTTGTGATCTCCAGATCATCCAAAAAGATCTTGCCGCTATTCGGTTTCACCATTCCGACGATCATATAGAAGGAAGTTGTTTTTCCCGCGCCGTTTGGTCCGAGTAAGCCCACGATCTCTCCTTGCTGTACTTGAATGGAAACGTTGTTAGCGACCGTTCGGCTCTTGTATTTTTTAACGAGATTTTCGCTTCGGAGGATCATGCATGTCAAAGATAATGACATTTCTACTCCAAGGCCTAAAAAGTTGAACAAAAAAAGTTAAGACGGTAATTGATTCATTATGGTTGCCTGTTCCTTATAGGGCCAATTGGAATCCGAATTTGAATCCGAAATTATCGATGGCTCTTGGTAATTGATAATTCAATCTCCAGAAAGCATCTACACGAAAGATCTTGAAAATATTTTCTATTCCGGCGCTTGCCTCCAGATAAGGTGCTTTCTCAAGTGATTTTAATGTAGTTGGGAACAAAAGTGTTTTTCTGTTTTGATCATTTACAGTTCCCCAAACCCCTTTTACTGTGGCCACTTCTCTCCATTTCAATTTGCGAAGAAGTGGTATTTTATTTAAAAACAATCCTTCAAAGTGATGGAAGACCGCGGCCGACACAAACTGATCGCTTGCAAATTCATAATAATCCATCATGTTAAATGCCAGGTAATCGTAAATATAGGTTTCATTTCCGCCATGTAATTCCATTAAAGGATAAGGCACCGCGCCCCAGATCTTTCCGGCTTCGATCGTGTAATCCGTATATCCCAGAATTGGTGTAATGCGAATACGATCACTTACATTCACTACCAATTTATGATAATCGTATTCTCCTTTGAATGCATTTTGCAATGACTTAGCATAGGTCATTTGCACAACCGGATAAGTAGTTCCTAAATAAACACGCGTAAAGCCTGTTCCCACATATTTTTCTTTCCATGCAAAACGAACCTGCAATCTCGCTTCGGTGTTCGTTAAATTCTCTTTTTCCGAACGCGTTCCATCTCCTTTTATGTATTCGTATTTATTTGTTCCGAGTGGGGTTAGCGATCTTCCGGTCAAAAAAGTTTTTGTGATCAATCCCGGGAACCACTCTCTTTCATAATAAGCTTCCGTTTTATCCACACGTGTTAAATTGGTAAGCGGGCTGGCCCTGAAAAAGGATGCAAGAACGTTATCCTGAGAAAATCCATTTGTGCTTTGTCCTAAGATCTCATAGTCACTTTTGTAATTCATGCCCACGAGTTGCCGGACAGGTTTTTTAGAAAGAAAACTTTTGAAACCAATGTAATATTTCCACTTTTCATCCTGCACGCCATAAGCAACGTAAC
>DAORJH010000038.1:0-10828 GCA_035438925.1 Bacteroidia bacterium
GGACTCCGGCAAATGCTGTGATCTTGTTTCAGTGACTGATACAACCATTCTTTCACGATGGTCTTTCCATTGCTGCCGGTGATACCAATAACAGGTATATTGAAAAGAGAACGATGATGTTTTGCAAGAGTTTGCAAAGCAGTTAAGGTGTCTTTCACGGAAATAAAGGAAACTTCATTGGAAAGCAATGAATTCAATTCTGTCTCTCCTTCATTGATAAGAAAGGCTTTGACGCCGGAGTCGATCAATTCTTTGATGAACTGATGTCCGTTGTTTTTTTCTGTTTTTATTGCAATGAAAATAACTGCTTCCGGCGAAGTGAGGTTTCGGCTGTCGGTTAGAAAACTTTTAATTTTTGTTTTGCTATTCCCCTTTAGGGTTCCATCACATATCCTTGCTATCTCCTGAACGCTGTACATTATTTTTTATAATTTTGGTTGAAGCAAGAACGACAGAGAGGTTCATAATTATCTGTTTCACCCAATAGAACTAAATTCTCCTCTGAGGTTTTTCGATGGCTCACATAGGCCAGCTGACCACATTGCATACAAATGGCATGCACCTTGGTCACATATTCCGCTGTTGCGAGAAGCAAAGGCATGGGACCAAATGGTTTTCCTGTATAATCCAGATCCAATCCTGCAACGATCACTCGTATTCCTCTTCGCGCAAGTTCACTGCAAACATTTGCCAGTTCATTGTCGAAGAATTGCGCCTCATCAATTCCCACAACATCTACATCGGTAGCAAGCAATAGTATATTGGTGGAATTTGGAACAGGCGTACTCATGATCTCTGTTCCCGAATGACTCACCACTTTCAATTCATGATAACGTGTGTCGATCTGAGGTTTGAAGATCTCAACTTTTTGTCTCGCAAACTGTGCTCGTCGAAGGCGACGTATAAGTTCTTCTGTTTTTCCTGAGAACATGCTGCCACAGATCACTTCCACCCATCCTCGCTTCAGCTCATTATTATTGTTCTCTAAAAACATTGTTTAAAAGGCGTTAAAAACAAAACTTAAATGTAAGTGAAGCCTTAGTAAAATCAAACTAATTTTAAGTTAATTATTCACAAGCCATGATATTAGATAAAACGCTCTCCCGAATTCAATCCCAGATCAATGAACTGGTGCCTGCATTGGAAATGTTTGTGGATGAAAGCGTACAGCCTACAGTAAAGGAATGTGAATCTTTGCAGTACATGCTGGTGAAACTACAGGAGAACCTGGCAGTTTATACTTTTCATAAGAAGGAAAAAGAATTGTCCCCTAATTTCAATCTTCATGCTAAGGTAAGTTCACAGAATAAAACGGAGGTCATTGAGGAAAAAGCCCCTGAGCCCGTAGTTGAGATAAAGGAAGAGGTCAAAGATGTTTCGGTTGAAAGCAAGATCCTTTCAGCGATGTCGGTTGGGGTGAACGATAAATTCCGAATTATCAACGAACTCTTCAAACAAAATGGGGGAGAGTACAATATTGTGGTGGAACAGATCAATTCACTTCCAACTTGGAATGAGGCAGAATTATACCTGAACAGTTTAAAATCGATCTATCATTGGAACGACACTTCGGAAGTCACACTTCTTTTTTATTCTCTCGCTAAAAAAAGATTCATCTGATGCGTTCCTTTTTTGTTCTATTCCTTTCTTTTCTCTTTCTTTTTGCTAAAGCGCAGGATACAATTTATGCCAGGAAGATCATCAAGGAACTTACTTCTGCCAAATATTTTGGAAGAGGCTATGTGAAGAATGGGGGAGAGAAAGCGGCAAAATTCCTCGAAAAAGAACTGAAAAAGAACAAGACTCTTCCTCTTTTTGCAGATGGTTATTTTCAAAACTATAAATTCAGCGTAAATACTTTTCCTTCTGAAATGGAACTTAAATTGAATGGAAAAGTTCTTGTACCGGGGAAAGATTTCATTGTTGCTCCCGAAAGCAATGCAATGGATGGAATTTTTATTTTGAATAAGAAGGACAGTGTTACTTGGATGAATGAAAATTATGGTAATCCTTTGCTTCTTGTCAAAAAGAAAAAGCTCACTTATTCTGTTGCCACACATACTGCGCCCTATTGTAAGGTGGAGATCCTGGAAAGCAGTTTACCTCCAGGCAATTTAGTAGCTGAAGTGGGAATTGAAAATAAATTTAAGATGGATTTCCCCAACAAGAATGTATGTGCCTATGTGAATGGAATAGTGAACAACGACAGCATGATCGTTTTCACAGCGCATTATGATCATCTTGGGGGAATGGGCAATAAGACTTTTTTCCCCGGAGCCAACGACAATGCAAGTGGAGTCAGTTTCTTTTTGAATCTGGCTAAGTATTACGCTACACATCCTCCAAAGTACAAGACGCTTTTTCTTTTCTTCTCAGGCGAGGAAGCCGGCTTGCTGGGGTCTGATCATTTTGTGAAAAATAAAACAGTTGATCTAAGTAAGATCAAGTTTTTGATCAATCTGGATCTGCTGGCAACCGGAGATGATGGGATCATGCTGGTGAATGGAGCCATTCATGAGAAAGAATTCGCTCTTATGCAAAAGATCAATTCAGAAAAAGGTTTGGTGAAGGAAATAAAAAAGAGAGGAAAGGCAAAGAACAGCGATCATTACTGGTTCACGGAAGCAGGAGTTCCCGCTTTCTTTCTGTATACATTGGGAGGAGTGACTTTTTATCACGATGTTTTTGATAAAGCAGAAACCATACCATTGACAGATTATTGCGACGTGTTCAAATTACTGCTCGAATTTATCAACCAATTTTAATTATGCTTATGAATTATATTCAAACTGAAAAGAAAGGAAATGTATTGTCGGTGAAATTAAATCGTCCCGATAAGTTCAATAGTTTTAACCGCGACATGGCACTGCAACTCATTCAAGTGTTGGATGAAGCCGAGAAAGATGCTTCGGTGCGTGCTATTGTGTTGACAGGAGAAGGGAAAGCATTTTGTGCCGGGCAAGACCTGGCAGAAGCACTAGATCCAAATGGACCCGGAATTAAAAGGATAGTGGAAGAACATTACAATCCCATTATTCTTCGTATACGAAATATTGAAAAGCCTTTCATAGCTTATGTGAATGGAGTGGCAGCAGGAGCAGGTGCCAATATTGCTTTAGCTTGTGATATTGTTTGTGCTGCTAAAAGCGCTTCGTTTATTCAGGCCTTTAGTAAGATCGGTCTGATCCCTGACAGTGGTGGAACTTTTACATTGCCAAGATTGATCGGAATGCAAATGGCCTCTGCATTAATGATCACCGGCGATAAATTAACAGCAGAGGAAGCAAAACAATTCGGACTGGTGTATAAAGTTTTTGAAGGTGAAACAGCATGGAATGAAGTGATGACGTTCACAGAGAATATTGCTGCGATGCCAACGAAAGCCATAGGTTTTACGAAGAGATTGTTAAATCAAAGCTATTCGAATACACTGGAGCAACAACTAAAAGCAGAAGGGGATGTGCAGGTGCAGTCTGCTAATACCTATGATTACAACGAAGGTGTAAAAGCTTTTTTAGAAAAGAGAAAGCCGGTTTTTAAAGGAGAATAATTTTTTAAAAACTCATTTCAGTTTCAACACAACAGTTGAATTTTTATAGGCATCCAGCTTCTTTAATTCTTTTGCGATCTTAGCACTCCACTCTTTCTGATTCTTTTCTCGGATCGAGTAGCTGGTCGCATTGTCATATTTCACCTGAGCTTTGTGATGTTGTTTTACCAATTTTTGACAGATCTTATTTATTTTCTTTTTACCTGTCCTTCTACTTATTTTCATGCCATCCAACCGTTTTCTCGCTTTACGCGCATGAATCTCTGTAATATCGAAATGTCCTTGTTCATGGCGAAGTGTATAATCATTCTTCCAGTCATTTCGCATCCAGGAAAGATCTTTTTGAAAATAGCTTAGCACGTTTACATTTACTGTTTCTGCCGACTGATCGAATTTTATTTCGATCACCGAAAATGTAATGGCCTTGTGATCGAGCTTGTCGCCTGGCACTGGACCTTTGAAGTCATCGTAAGTCAATCTGCTGTTTTCATTCCAGATGATATTTTCGTGCTGTCCTTTTACATGAACGAGCAACAAGAAAAGAAGAGATGAAAGAATTAAACGCATAGGCAATATATTTATTTAAACCAGCTACTGTACATCAAATAATTTGTTGCGATCCTGTCAATTTCGCCTTTGATCAGTTCTTGCGAAATATCTTTTACTTTTTTGGCCGGAACTCCCGCAAAGATACAACCGGATGGAACTTTGGTTCCCTCTGTTACCACAGCCCCGGCAGCAATGATGGTGTTGCTTCCGATCTCACAATTGTCCATGACAATAGCGCCCATTCCTATCAACACATTATCATGTACTGTACAACCATGTACAATGGCATTGTGTCCAACCGAAACATTATTTCCTAAATTGACCTTTGTTCCTTTTTGTCCGGCAGCCAGGTTCTCATAGGTACAATGGATCACAGCGCCATCCTGTATATTCACTTTGTTGCCAATACGAATACTATTTACATCTCCTCTCACAACTGCGTTGAACCAAAAGCTGCAATCATCCCCTGTTACAACATCACCAACAATGGTTGCATTGGGAGCAATGAAACAATTATTTCCAAGCTTGGGATGAATTCCCTTAACGGGTAAAATAACGGCCATGATCTTATAATTTTATGTAAAGATGATAATTTAAAGCGTTTTAAGTTTCTATTGAATCGAATTTTTTGAAAAAGACGAATAAATTTTTGAGGAATCAGAAAATAAAAATACCTTTGACCCGTAAATGACTCTTTTTACAGTCCATACATATCGAATGCGATTTAGCTACCAACTCATTTGGAGCTCGAATAATTGCTAATGCATTTGCATTAGATCGTCCTTTTTTCTCAATACAATTTCTTTAAAAAAACAGTCATGGTACAAACTTTTCTGCAAGAGCAGATCCTCGAAAAATTAAATGCATTGGTAGTGGTACTGAATAAGTACGGCAACGCAGAATATGTCAGTGGTTCGGCAGGAAACCTCCTGGGTTATGAACCTGCACAGCTTACCGGCGAGAATTGGTGGGAAGTGACACGCTTTTCAAGACCAGAAGGAGAACGCATGAAGAACAAGATCCTTTCTATGTTAAGCAAAAAGGAAGATGCAACTCAAACCTTTGAACATTTGTTTAAGACGAAGCAAGGTGGACAGAAATGGATCCACTGGAATGTATCGTTTCTAAATGAAGAACAGATCATAGGAATTGGCTATGACGTAACAGAGAAAAAAAATCAGGAGAAACAATTGATCGAAAGCAATCAGTTGCTTCAGCGTAAGCATCAGGAGATCACTGACAGTATTGATTACGCGAAGAGAATACAGCAGAATATTTTACAATCGAAAAATTACATTGAAGGTATATTTAGCAAGAGTTTTGTTTTGTATCGTCCGAAGGATACAGTGAGTGGTGACTTCTATTTCTTTCACAGAGATGAAGAAAGCAGTTATGCCATTGCGGTGGATTGTACCGGACATGGAGTGCCAGGAGCGATGATGAGTATGGTGGCCAACAGCATTATTAAAGAAGTATTGCTGAATAAAAAAGCAAAGACGGCATCACAAATATTATTCGAAATGGATAAAGAGCTGTTCAAAGCTATTAATTCGTACACAGAGGAGATCAACAATGATGGGATGGATGTGAGCGTGATCAAGTACCATCACAAAAGCAGCCGACTTCATTTTGCGGGAGCGCTTAGGCCTATGATCATTGTAAGAAAAGGGGAGGTGATCGAATTGAAAGCGAGTCGATATCCTTTGGGATTTTTCGATGAGGTGCAGAAAGTTTTTGAGGAACAAGTAGTGATGTTGCAAGAAGAAGATCAGTTGTATTTATTTTCAGACGGATACAGCGATCAGTTTGGAGGAACAGAGAATAAGAAGATGAACAGAAGGAATTTTCAGGACTTATTGAAGATCGCTGCGGAAATGGAGATCAACGAGCAGGAATCCTTTCTGGATTATTCATTGAATAATTGGAAACAAGACGAAGAACAAACAGATGATGTTTTGGTGATAGGGATCAAGGTGTAAGGAATTACAAAGTACGAATGATGAATGACGAAGGGGGCAAACTTAAAATAGCCCACCTGCTGCATTCTTCATTTCTTCTTCATGCAATTTCTCTGCTTTTTGTAAGGCCGAGTTCATGGCATTGAGTAAGTGTTTCTCGAGTTCGTTCTTATCGCCATGCTGTAATGCGGGTGCTATTGAAATGGATGTAACTTTTCTATTTCCTGTCATTTCCACCTTTACATCTCCACCGGCTGCATCGGCACTTACAGTGGTGTTGTCGAGTTTCAGTTTTATTTCATCTGCAATGCGCTTCGCTTCCTTGAGCTTGCTCATCATATCGCCCATTTTTCCGAACATGCTTTAGTGTTTTAATTCTTTGGGTATTATACAAACGGGAATTGGATTCATTTTATGTTGATTGGCTTTATTTCTGCTCATATAGATCTCCATGATCTGTTTTTGTTTTTCGTTCAGAGCATACTTTTGATTGTTGGCAATGTATTCCATGGCCCATTCTAATTCCGGATACGTAGCCCCGATCTGATCTTCATCGCTTCTTCCATCCGCAAATAAGCCATCGGTTGGCTTTGCCGCTAAAATACTTTGTACAACGCCCAGCTCAGCGGCAATTTTATATACTTCTGTTTTATAGAGATCGGCTATTGGTGAAATATCCACACCACCGTCACCATATTTGGTGTAAAATCCCACACCGAAATCTTCCACTTTATTTCCTGTTCCAGCAACCAGTAATTTGTGATGGGTGGCAAAGGCATACAGGGTACTCATGCGTAATCTGGCTCTGGTATTGGCCATGGTGAGGAAATCCTGTATTTCAGCAGGAAAATTCTTTTCCATGGATTCAAAAATAGGGGTGAGCTCTACTGTTTCGGAAGAGACATTGGGAAATTGATCCTTCAGCCAGGTGATGTGTTCATTCCCTCTGTCGAATTCATTTTTGAACTGACGAATGGGCATGTTCAACAACAGTGTTTTTTTTCCTGTAAGGGCGCATAATGTTGAGGTAAGGGCACTGTCAATTCCACCTGAGATCCCAACGACAAATCCATCGGTTCCCGACCGGTCAGAGTAGTCTTTCAGCCATTGCGTAATATGTTCTGCTATCTGTCTTGACTTCATTTTCAATACCTGCTTGTTTGTAAAGTTAAAAAAATGTACAATATAAAAGATAGAAGCGCTTTATATTTGGCAAATGGATCTGAGGGCAATACAGTTTCAACGTAATTCAGAGATTCTCAAAAAGTATCTGCCGGAACAGGCTGTGCCTCTTATTGCCGAATGGATCGTGGTACATGATTTTAAGTTGAAGATCAAGAAAGAAAGGAATACCCGTTTGGGTGATTACATGTCTCCTCAAAACGGAATGAATCATGTGATCAGCATTAATCACAATTTAAATAAATATTCTTTTTTGATCACACTGGTGCACGAGGTGGCGCATTTAGTTACTTATAATCAGCACCGCAATACTGTGAATCCTCATGGAAAAGAATGGAAGAATAATTTCAAGGCACTTATGTCGCCATTTCTTACTCCTGATATTTTTCCAATTGAAATTTTTTCTGCTTTAAGAAGATACATGGAAGATCCTGCTGCATCCAGCTGTTCAGATGATCAGTTGCTTCGTGTATTGAAATTACATGACGAGGATAACGGTCAAAAGATCTTTGTAGAAAGACTTGCGCACGGAACAGTTTTCTTGTATAACGACACCAAGATCTTTAAAAAGGGAGAAAGGATCAGAAAGCGATTTAAATGTATAGAAATAAGCACTGGCGCTGTCTATCTCTTCAATCCACTAACTGAGGTGAGTTTGTTCGAGTCGGTTACCGGTCAATAAGTTTGGTTGACAAAACAATATTTGATTTGTTCGTGTGTTTACCATCAATGATATCAAGCAAAAGCGTGGATGCATTCTTTCCAATTTCTTCTACAGGTTGTGATACAGAGTAAACAGGTCGGTCGATCAGATTGAAAAGTTCTATATCATCAAAGCAGGCAACTTTAATGTGACTTGCCAGTTTAGCAAATTCAGGTTTCTTAAGTTCTTTCAGAATGGCAGTAGCAATGTGATTGTTCAATGCGAAAACGGCATCCAGATCACTGTGCTTCTCATTGAGTTCCTTCAGGGCATTGTGAACATCGCCTTGGATGTTCTCGAAGTGAATGGGTTTGATCAATTGATCGTTGACAGAAAGTTTGTGTTTACTTAAGGCATCCTTGTATCCATTGATACGGTCTTCAATTGTACTTAAGAAAGAAGGCGTAATAGAAAAACAAGCGATCTTTTTGCAATTCTTATTGATAAGGTGATTCACGATCTCCTGAGATCCTCCATAGTTATCGATCACAACATAATTGGCAGTGAACATGGGAAGAATACGGTCAATGAAAACAAAGGGTGTGTTATTGAAACGGGGACGATCATAAAAAGAAGAATCTTTAAATGTGGTAGCAACGATCACGCCGTCAACTCCCTGTTGATTGATCATCATGTCAACCAAACGTTTTTCTTTTTCTTCGTTCTCCTCCGTGCTGCATACCATTAAATTATATCCACGGTCAAAAAGAACATGTTCAATATTCTTTGCTATGGTAGAATAAAATGGATTTGAAATATCGGCTACGATCAGTCCAATGAAAAAACTTTTTCCGGTCCGAAGAGCTTTCGCAAATTTATTTGGAGTATAATCCAATTGAGCAACCGCATCCAATACAGCTGCCTGGGTTTTTTTGCTGATGCCGTACTGGTTTCCTTTACCATTCAGAACCATGGAAATAAGCGTCTTCGAGTAGCCAAGCTGCTGGGAAAGATCTTCTAATTGTAGCCTTTTCATAGGATTTTTTTAACGTTAGTACTAATTTAGATAGAATTTTAGAGAATCTAAACATATTTTAGGTCTATTTAAAAGGTTTTAGACAAGAGAAACAGAACAAGCGACTATTTCGTCCTTTTTATGGCTGAATGGGACTTTTTTAAAGCCTAGTTTTCATTAACAAGTTTTTAAGTCCTGTAAATTCCATTACAAATTCACTTAGGTTTGTGACCTATATTTCAAAAAATGAAAGTTTCTAAAATTGCCGAAAATATTATTGGATCTGAGATCATCAAAATAGCGGGTGAAGTAAATGAAAAAATAAAAGCGGGAGAAAAGATCTATAATCTTACTATAGGCGATTTCAATCCGAAAGAATTTCCAATTCCTGATGCCTTGAAATCAATGATCATTGAAGCATACACCAATGATCTTACCAATTATCCTGCAGCAGACGGAATGCTGGAATTACGTCAATCCGTTTCTTCACTCTTAAAAGAAAAAGGTGGATTGGATTACAAAGCGGATGAAATTTTGATCGCAGGTGGCGCTCGTCCTGTTATCTACAGTATTTTTCGAGTGTTGGTTGATCCACAAGACACAGTGATCTTTGCAGTTCCTTCCTGGAACAACAATCATTATTCGTATTTGAACGGAGCCAAACCGGTAGTGATAGAAGCCACTCCGGAAAATAATTTTATGCCGAGGGCAAAGGATATCAAGCCTTATGTTTCGGATGCAACTCTCATTGCACTTTGTTCTCCACAGAACCCAACAGGAACTGTTTTCACAAAAGAAGGTTTGGAAGAGATCTGCGACATGATCCTTGAAGAGAACAAAAGAAGAAAAGAAGGAAGCAAACCCTTGTACCTGATGTATGATCAGATCTATTGGGCATTGACAGCAGGTTCTATCAAACATTATGATCCGGTGAGTCTTCGTCCTGAAATGAAAAATTACACCGTGTATGTGGATGGTATCTCAAAATCGCTTGCGGCAACGGGAGTAAGAGTAGGATGGAGTATGGGACCGAAATTCATCATTGATAAAATGAAAGCTATTCTAACGCATGTGGGAGCCTGGGCGCCTAAACCTGAGCAGATGGCCACTGCAAAGTATCTTTCTGATCTATCGCAATACGATGCATTTCTTGTGAAACAAAATGAAAAGGTGAATGTTCGTCTGAAAGGTTTTTATGAAGGATTTCAGCAATTGAAAAAAGAGGGACACGCTGTTGATGCCATTGCTCCACAAGCAGCAATTTATCTAACGGTTCGTTTGTCTTTGAAAGGAAAGAAAACAGCTGATGGAAGATCGATCAGCACAACAAAAGATATAACTAAATATTTACTTGATGAAGCTAAGATCGCACTTGTTCCTTTTTATGCTTTTGGTGCAAGCGAAGATTCTGAGTGGTATCGCTTGTCAGTCGGTACTTGTAAAGTGGAAGATGTGAGTGATGCGATCCTATCGCTGAGAAAAGCACTCGAGAAATTGAAATGATCAAATAAAAAAAAGCCGTTCAATTCAGAACGGCTTTTTTATTTTAAGCGATAAATTATTGTACTATGATCTTTTTAGTACTTGTGGTTTTACCCGCATTTACTTTTACCATGTAAACACCTGCTGTTAATCCATTCAGATCAAGATCGATCTTGTTCTCTCCTGAATTAGCTTGTGCATTTACTTCTTTCATTAATTGTCCGATCGTGTTGTAAACTTTTATGCTCACATTTTCATCTTGTAACAGATCAAGTGAAAGTGTTGCTTTTCCGGTGGCAGGATTTGGAAATACATCCATGTTCTTTACATTGTATGCAAGATTTTGCTGGAATCCAGTACAAATGGTGAGACCACCGAATTCCATTGTCACAGCAGAGAACCAGTGTCTGTTCTCTGAGATCTGAGCATATGGATTGCTATTGGAAACC
>DAORJH010000039.1:0-10824 GCA_035438925.1 Bacteroidia bacterium
GTAAACTGTTCTCATCTTTTGAAGAATTGATAGGATAGCCCAGATTGATCGGGTCGCCCCAGTTTCCATCTGCTTTTCTCTTCGACATAAAAATATCTGCTCCACCCATACCAACGTGTCCCTTACTGCAAAAATAAAGTGTCTGATTGTCGGGGTGTATAAAAACAGATTGTTCTTCTTTTTTTGAATTGACATTGTCAGGAAGCTTCACTGCCGGTCCAAACTTTCCATCCTCGCCTACTGTGGAATAATAGATGTCTATGTCTTTTACAGCACCACTTCTCAAAGGAGTTCCTCTCACAAAATAGAGGGTTTTCCCGTCGCTGCTAAAGCTCGGTTGACTTTCCCACATTGCCGAGTTGATCTTTGAACCGAGGTTGGCCGGCTTCGTCCATTTTCCGTTTATTTTTTGTGTGAAGAAGATGTCGCAACTGCCAAGACCTTTTGCTTGACCTCCCAAATAAAGTCCGTCTATTTCCTGAGAAACCGTAATGAACATGTATTTTCCATCTGCAGAAATAGAAGGAGCACCCTCATTTCCTCCACTGCTTAATTCCTGAATAGGATTTGACATCATCCAATTTCCTTTCGCATCTTTTTGCGCAACGTAAAGATCTTCCTGATAGCGTGAACTTCCATTAGGGGAATCCAGTCTTCTGGTATAGTAGAATTTACTTTCATCGCCAACGATGGATGGGAAATATTCAGCCATTGGCGAATTGATCGCTGTGCCCATATTGGAGAACGTTATCTTTTTCGGATTCTTTTTCGCATTCTCGGCAAAGTCAACACACTTCAAAATGAATTCTGCTTCTTCTTTCATGTTTGGATCGATCCGTTGAAATTTGAGGAATTGGTTCAGGTGTATCTTTGCATTGGCATAATCTTCAACATAAAATTCAGTATCTCCCAGATCAAAGTAATTCTGAACGTGCATTGTTGGTGCTTTTTCTGTAGCCTGTTTCAAGTGATAGATCCTTTCTTTCAATCGGTTTTGTTCAGCACATAAAATGGCAAGGATCATGTGGGGTTCCATGAATTTAGGATCGGCATCTATTGCTTTTAACAGGAGTTCTTCTGCTTTCTTATCCTGCCTGGCGTCATAGTATTTTCTTGCTTCTTCAAAGTATTTCAGGGCTTTTTTATCCGTGCTGGTGTATTGTCCCGGAGGTAGATTGTTCTGGGAAGAAAGACTGCCAATGAATAGAAGCAGTGTGAATATTTGTAAGAGAATTTTTTTCATTTTTACATTCCTAACCATGTGCGAAGTGTGAGTTTCTCTGCGTCTGTCATGGTTTCCTTTAAAGAGATCTTATTGGTTTCTGTTATTTTCACTTTCATTGCTTTTGCCTTCAGTACTTTCACCTTGTATTTTCCCTTTCTCTTTTTCGGACGATAGACCTCAACTGTTACATCATCTCCTTCTTTTACATTGGTGAAATAATCCGCAATCACTTCTTTTGCAGATTCCATTTTCAACTCTTTACCGTTGAGTTTGCTGATCTCATCGCCACTTTTGTAACCGAGTTTTTTTCCGAATTCATCCAAACTCCAGATGCCGCTGACAAACAAGCGCTGCGTATTTTCGTTATAATCCAGATCCGGATTTCCGAATGTAAATTCGTAGCTTATCTTTTCTTTTTCAAAACCGATCCCGATCTTATCAAAGACCTCTTTCATTGGTAAAGGTTCTTTACCTGCCACATATCTTCTTAAAAATGTTCCGATCTCCGGATACGTTAACTTTTCAATGTCATTGAAA
Source organism: Bacteroidia bacterium (assembly GCA_035438925.1). Lineage (GTDB taxonomy): Bacteria > Bacteroidota > Bacteroidia > B-17B0 > Aurantibacillaceae > Aurantibacillus. Next base: position 1,763 of record DAORJH010000039.1, read on the forward strand.
ATATCTGCATCATTGAAAGCCTTATCCTTACCGTATTTTTTAGAAAGATCCTTCATGAGATCCTGAGTTCCATATTTACCTTCGCTGTAATGACGAAGGAGAATATCAAGACACATGCCAATGACAGCACCTTTTTCATACACATTGTTGTATTGTTTGTGGATGTTCGCATCGAGTACGTTCTTACTCATCCAGGTAAAGCTCATGGTGTCATTGTACTGAGTCAGACTGTTCTCGTACTTTGTCATCATTGTATTTAGTAATTGATCAACATCTGTTAAACCACCTTTCGCCTGTGCGTGGTGAGCAGCGTACTCCGTCATTCCCTCATAAAGCCATAAATGCTCGCTCATCTTTGGATCATTGAAGTCGAAATCCCCTATTTCCTTCGAGTGGATATTCAATGGAGTAACAATATGAAAGAATTCATGTGCAGCAACATCTCTGATCTCCTGACGGATGAAATTACTGTCTACCTCCGGCATCACATAAAAGGAGGAGTAGGAGTGCTCGAGGGCACCAAAACTTCCGGAACGGGTTCCTCTATTACTAAAGTAGAACAGAAATGCATATTTGCTTACGGGCAACTCGCCACCCAAATAATCTTTCTGAACATTCAATAATTCTTTTAAAGTTTTAGCTATGAAGAAAGCGCTGATCTTCTTTCCCGGCGAATAGGAAGATACAAGTACTTTGGTATTGGCTACCTGAACGGTGGTCGTGTCCGGTTTCGAATAAAGGATCGGTGAATCAACCAAATGGTGGTAATCAAAGATACTGATGATGTCTTTGTCCTGATTGACGACAATATCCGACATGCCGGTTGAAGGATAAAAATCTTTTGGCTTATCGAATTCAAGAATGAAATTTCGTGCGGTGAGTGTTTTAAAATAACCAAAGAATCCATGTGTATTGATGCAGAAATTCTTATCTGTTTCAATATTGGTGCCGCCGGGTTCAAAGATCACTTTCTGTTTGTCTTCCTGCGCATCTTTCTTGTCAAATGTGTCATCTACTTCATACGTTATTTCAGCGATCTGAGAGGCTGGCGAAAGTTTCCAGGTATTGGCATCTTTCTTTACTACGTTGATAAGAGCACCGTTCTTGCCTGTTACTTTGAAATTTGTGATATAGCGACCAAAGTCATAAACTTCATAAGTTCCTGGTACCATTGCCGGGAAAGAGAATTCAATCTCCTCAGTTGTAAAATCAGGAGGTATCAATTTGACACTTACTTTGTCATCAATAACTTTCTTTAAATTGATGTAATATCTATAGTCGTTACCGGCTTTAGAGAAGAACTGAAGGAATATTATGACCGATAAAAGTTGACGCATTTATTTAAGCATTAAGTTAAAGTTTTTCCAGCGATATTTCAGCCAAAATATTGTAAAAGTAATGATGGCCATGATGATCCACAGAATGAATTCTTTCGCCGGATCTTCTGTCTTGCTTTCAAAGATCGCATCGGTTTGAAGAACACCATTTGGTGAAGTGATCAATAGACTGGAAATTAAATTATTGGCGCAATGTATTCCTAAAGATAATTCCATGCCTTCATCCAGCAGTGTGAGAAGTCCGAGAAATAATCCGAAGAGAGTATAGTAAGGAAGCATGATCATCCATCCAAAGGTCTTTGCTTCTGGGTTGGCCATATGTACAATTCCAAACAGAAGGGAAGTGAGTATAACGGGGACAATACCATTTTTGAATATTACGGCTAGTCCCTGCACCAGATACCCCCTGAAAATGAATTCTTCAGTGCTTGTCTGGATTGGCATTAGTACCAAAGTGATCAGTAACAATAATAAAAATTGTGAAAAATTGAACTGTAATTTCATGCTTTCAGGATCGAACAGGTAGGCTGTAACTACGTTTATAATCACCAGGCCTCCCCATACTGAAAAAGCGAAAAAGGATTTTTTCCACCTGAATTTCTCATAAGCAGTAACAATAGAAAGAAAAGGTTTTTTGTGAACTTTATTCAGAACCAAACGCAAACCAAAAAGCGCAAAAATGAACATACCGAAGAGCATGGCAAGTAACAGGTTCTTGTTGATACCGATCTTTGTTGGATCGAACATGATATTCGGGTTGGCGACGATATCTTCAATCGTAAATCCTTTGTTGAGAGCCAAACTTACAAGAGGAACTTGTATAATGTTCTGAAATAGGAAGTAGCCAAACAAGGCTGCGCTTATACCGGTTAAATACATCCACCACTGATTGAGGCCATTCACCGCTCCAGAATTCAAAAAAAGATTATTGAATGGAAGTTCTGGTTTTGTGTTGTTCTCACTCATAGAAGCCTGTTGTATTTTTTTGTAATTTTAGAAAGCCCTTAAAAGTAATTAAATTCCATGAAAGCTAAGCTTTATCATTCTTATAAACTTCAATCTGTATTGTTGGTTACAGTTTTATTCGCGGCATGTGAATCCAAAGATAAAACACCTGCCATCTATTCTGAGATCGAATTGGGTGAAGCATTGTTTTTTGATCCCATCCTTTCCCGGGACAGCAGTGTAAGCTGCGCCACTTGTCATAAACCGGAATTTGCTTTTGCAGATAATACACCAACCAGTAAAGGGGTTTTTGGGAGAAGTGGGAATAGAAATACGCCATCTGCAATGAACATGACGGACAGGAATTTTTACTTCTGGGATGGGAGGGCAGAATCATTGGAGGCCCAAGCCTTAGGTCCTATTGAAAATCCTGTTGAAATGGATCTCCCTTTGAGTATTGCCGTTAAGCGATTATTCAGAAATGAAAAGTACCGGAATGCATTCAAGCATGTGTATGGTAAGGAACCTTCGCGCGAGTTGCTGGCCACCGCCATTTCTAATTACGAAAGAACACTTGAGACATCAAAAAGTCCATTCGATCTGTACATGAGCAAGGAAGATACAACGCTTTTCAGCGAAAGTGCGAAAAGAGGTTTGACTATTTTTAACGAAAAAGCAAATTGTTTTGACTGTCATTTTGGTGTTGATTTTACAGGCAATGACCAATTCAGAAGTCTGGGTCTTTATAATGGGAAGGAACTCAATGATAAAGGGCGTTATGATGTAACAAAAAAAGAAAAGGACCTGGGTAGATTTAAAGTGCCCGGTCTCAGAAATATTGCCCAGACCGCACCTTACATGCACAATGGAGTGCACAAGACACTGAGAGAAGTGATCGAATATTACAATGAGCCGGATAAGTTTGTTGCCAATAGCATTAACAGAGATACTTTACTGAATAAACCACTCGGTCTAAGCGAGGAAGAGAAAAAAGATCTGGAAAATTTTCTACTAAGCCTTTCTGATTCTCGTTTTACCGAAAAGAAGAGAGTAGGAAAATAAGTCTTTGATCAGTTGAATTGTCTGTGCTCAACTTTGTTGAGCTCGTCCTTACTGAGTGTTTTAAAGTATTCGTAAGTGATCTTCAGTCCTTCAGCGCGATTTACTTTCGGTTGCCATCCCAATAACTTTTTAGCAAGGGTGATATCCGGCTTTCTTTGTTTTGGATCGTCTTTTGGGAGTGAAAGAGAGATCAGTTTCTGCTTGGCTCCCGTTAACTTCAAGATCTCTTCTCCGAATTCCTTGATGGTGATCTCATCCGGATTTCCAATATTCACAGGTAAATGATAATCACTCATTAGCAGGCGATAGATTCCATCCACCAGATCATCTACATAACAGAAACTTCTTGTCTGACTTCCATCACCAAACATCGTGAGATCTTCACCTCTTAATGCCTGACCAATGAATGCCGGAAGTACTCTTCCGTCGTTCAGCCTCATTCTTGGTCCGTAAGTATTGAAGATACGAACGATCCTTGTCTCCAAATGATGGTAATCGTGATAGGCCATGGTCATTGCTTCCATGAATCTTTTTGCTTCGTCATAACAACCACGTGGACCCACCGGATTCACATTACCCCAATAATCTTCGGTTTGTGGATGTACATGTGGATCTCCGTAAACTTCACTGGTAGATGCAACAAGCACCCTCGCTTTTTTTACACGCGCAAGTCCCAGAATGTTGTGTGTTCCAAGCGAAGAGACTTTTAGAGTCTGAATCGGAATTTTTAAATAATCAATAGGGGATGCTGGAGATGCAAAATGCAAGATGTAATCCAGATTTCCCGGAACATGTACGAAGGTAGAAACATCGTGATGATAGAATTCAAAATCTTTCAGCTTGAAAAGGTGTTCAATATTCTTCAAGTCTCCGGTAATAAGATTATCCATTCCTACAACTTGAAATCCTTCTTTGATGAAGCGATCACATAAATGTGATCCAAGAAATCCGGCAGCGCCGGTAATTAATACTCTTTTCATTTTTTCGTATTGATTCCTATACAATAATAATCAAAACCCATTTTTTTCATATCCTGATGATCAAATATATTTCTGCCATCGAAGATGACTTTGTTCTTGAGTTTAGCACTGATTTGATCAAAATCCGGCGCTCTGAATTCCGGCCATTCTGTAACGATGAGTAAAGCATCGGCTTTATCCAAAGCAGAATAAATGTCATCGGCGAAATTTATTTTGTTTCCCAATATCCTTTGCGCTTCGTGTTTCGCTACCGGATCATACGCCGTGACATTTGCACCTGCAGCTACTAATTTATCAATGATGACCAAACTTGGCGCTTCTCTCATGTCATCTGTTTTGGGTTTGAAGGAGAGTCCCCACAACGCAAATGTTTTTCCTTTTAAGTCTTTATTGAAATGCGTTTCTACTTTGTTGTACAGAACTTCTTTTTGATCCTCGTTCACATCTTCAACTGCATTTAGAATGCGCATGTTGTATTTTTGTTCTTTAGCGGTTTTAATAAGTGCTTTCACATCTTTTGGAAAACAACTCCCTCCGTATCCAACTCCCGGGTAAATGAATTTATTTCCGATCCGTGCATCACTGCCGATCCCTTTTCTGACCATGTTCACATCTGCACCCATGATCTCGCACAGATTCGCTATGTCGTTCATGAAACTGATCTTGGTTGCGAGCATGGCATTTGCAGCGTATTTGGTCATTTCCGCACTTGGAATATCCATGAAGAAAATGGGATGGCCATTCATTAAGAAAGGTTTATACAATTTCCGCATGATCTCTTCAGCTTCCGGATGATCGATCCCTACAACAATTCTGTCCGGCTTCATGAAATCTTCAATAGCAGCTCCTTCCTTTAAGAATTCCGGATTCGATGCGACATAATATTTCAACTGACTTTTTCTTTTATCCAATTGAGCTTGTAAAGCAAGTCTTACTTTTTCAGAAGTTGTAACCGGTACAGTTGATTTTGTAACAACAACCAGTGGTTTTTGCATGTGTTCTCCAATGGAAGAAGCAACTGCTAAAACATATTTCAGGTCGGCTGAACCATCTTCATCCGGAGGAGTTCCCACCGCAATGAAAGCAACATCAGCATCCTGAATGCTGTCTTTCAATGAAGTTGAAAAATGCAATCTTCCCTTCTGAACATTTCTGTTCACCAATTCATCAAGTCCAGGTTCGTAGATGGGAAGAATTCCTTTTTTGAGATTGTTTATTTTCTTTTCGTCAATATCAACACAAGTGACATGAACTCCTACTTCGCTGAAGCAAGCTCCTGTTACAAGCCCAACATATCCTGTTCCTATTACGGTTATTTTCATCAGGTGAATATTAAGCTGTTAATTCATTTACGGTTTGAGTGATGTAGGCAAGATCTTCTTCCTTCATTTCTGTATGCATAGGAAGTGAAAGTACACTACCACACAATTTTTCTGTGACTGGAAAATCTCCTTTTTTATATCTGTCACTCTGATAGGCTTTCTGCATGTGAAGAGGGATCGGATAATAGATCATTGCAGGGATTCCTTTTTCTGCAAGCTGTTCTCTTAGTTTTGTCCTCTCAACACCAACCAATTGTAAAGTGTATTGATGAAATACGTGGGTGGAATTGCCTGAACGTTTTGGCGTAATCAGTTTCTTGTTGGTTGCGAATGCCTTGTCGTAGTAAGCAGCAGCTTTGTTTCTTGCAGCTGCGTATTCGTCCAGGTGTTTCAGTTTTGCTTTCAGTACTGCTGCCTGAATGGTATCAAGTCTCGAATTCACTCCTAACACATCGTGTACGTATTGTATGCTTTGTCCGTGATGAGCGATCATTTTAATTTTCTGTGCCAGTTCACTGTTATTTGTGTACAATGCGCCTCCGTCTCCATAACACCCCAGATTCTTACTTGGAAAAAATGAGGTACATCCAACATCTCCAATCGTACCTGCTTTCATTTTTGTTCCATTACTGAAAGTATAATCTGCACCAATGGCCTGAGCCACATCTTCGATCACATAAAGCTTATTTTTCTTTGCAATCGCCATTATCTTTTCCATATCAGCGCATTGTCCGAAAATATGAACGGGTACGATCGCTTTTGTTTTCGGAGTGATGTTTCGCTCTATAGCTTCAACATCAATATTAAAAGTATCAGGATACACATCAACGAGTACCGGCACCAGCCCTAAGAGACCAATAACTTCCGCCGTGGCTACATAAGTGAAACTGGCTGTGATCACTTCATCACCCGGTTTCAAATCAAGTGCCATCATTGCAATTTGCAAGGCATCTGTTCCGTTTGCGCAAGGGATCACGTGTTTCACATTCAGGTATTTTTCCAGGTCTGCCTGAAATTCTTTTACGGCCGGACCATTGATAAAGGCGGTAGAATCGATCACGGCCTGAATACCGGAATCTATATCTTGTTTGATTTTCAGATACTGCTCCTTGAGGTCGACCATCTGAAGTTTTTTGGTTACTGTCATTTGAGTAAAGTGCTGTAGTGTAAGCCGTGAAGATAAGAATAAAATGCGGGAAATCAGTCAAAAAAAGGACTCATGGCCTGATTGAACCAATCTGGAATTGCCGTAGGCTTACCCGTGCTTTTCTGAATGAATACAAGGGTAACATGGCCTGAGTTGATGAGTTCGCCCTTAGCATTATACGATTCATAATGGAAAGGAAGTTTTACTCCGGTGGGTTTTTTAGCAATGGTCGTTACGATCGTGATCTCATCATCGTAAAAGGCAGGTTTGTGATAATGGATCCCATAATCAACTACCGGCAAAAGGATGCCTCTTTCTTCTACTTCCTTGTAGCTGAATCCAAGAAGCCGCATGGCTTCCACGCGGCCAACCTCATAGTACTGAGCGTAAACTCCGTAATAGGCATATCCCATTTGATCGGTCTCACCATAACGAACTCTTAACTTTGTTTCTGCCTTTATCATTTGATTATTTATCTATTTTTACAAAAGTAAATTTATTTTATGAAGGGGAGACTGGTTCCGGGAATAATTATTTCATTGCTGTTCTCATCTTGTCACAGGCATTTGGTCCGGACAGAAGAGAGGCAGCAGCATTATTCTTTGAAGGGGAATCCGGCCAATTCTGTTATTGATGATTCACTAAGACGTTTTAAGAAAAAGGTGGATGCTGAAACCTCAAGGATCATTGGAGTTAGCGACAAGGCATTAACGAAGCAAGGTGATGAATGCAATCTGGGTAATTTTGTATGTGATGCGTTGTATAGTGGAGCAGTGAAGCATTACTCGGTGATACCGGATATTGTCGTAGTGAACAGGGGCGGATTGAGAACGGATCTGCCGGAAGGGGAAATTCGTGTTTTGAATGTATTTGAGCTGATGCCTTTTGAAAATGAGCTTGTGATCTTGAGAATGAAAGGGGCAGAGTTGAATGGATTGATCGAGAAGATACATGAAAAGAAACATCCTTTTAGGGGAATGAAATTAAAGGAAGAAAAAAGAGCGGAAATACTTATTGGAGAAAAACTGCTCGATCAAAAGAAAGAATATAGCATCGCAACCAGCGATTACCTGGCCGAGGGAGGAGACGGCTTCATTTTTTTTACAAGCGCAAAAATGGAAACAAAAAAGGGCATTAAGATAAGGGATGCGATCATTGAGTATTGTGAAAAGGAGACAGAAGCGAAAAGAAAAATAACAGCGAACAAAGATGGAAGGTATGAGTAGCCGAAGAGATTTTTTAAAATTTACATTGGGAACAGCTGCGTTTCTGGGAACCAAAGGTCTTTTTGCGACAGAGGAACTGCTGAGAGAAAGGGGAATTAAGAAGCTGACAGTTCTATACACGAATGATCAGCATAGTCGCATTGAAGCTTTTCCTGCGAATGACCCAAAGTATGCCGGTGAGGGAGGATTCAGTGCAAGAGCCTCCCTGATCGAGAAGATAAGGGGAGAGGAAGAGAATGTGCTTCTATTGGATGCTGGTGATATTTTTCAGGGGACACCCTATTTCAATTATTATCGGGGAGAGTTGGAATATAAACTGATGAGCATCATGAAATACGATGCTGTTACACTGGGGAATCACGATTTTGACCTGGGTTGTGAAAATATATGGAAGCAAATGCCTCATGCGAAATTTGACTTTATCAATGCAAATTATGATTTTAGTCAAACTGTGCTTTCGTCATCAAAAAGGATCGCTCCCTATAGGATCTATAAAAAAGGAGGAGTGAAGATCGGAGTGACGGGAGTGGGTATTGATCTGAATAACCTGGTTAGCAAGGACCTGATCAAGGGAATTCGGTACAATGATCCTATTTCCATTGCGGAAAAGTGGGCATCAGTATTGAAGAACGATGAAAAGTGTGACCTGGTCATCTGTCTTTCTCATTTGGGATTCAAGTATGAAGATAAAAAGATCTCTGACATTGGGTTAGCGTCCCTCTCTAAGAATATTGATCTTATCATTGGAGGGCACACGCATACTTTCCTAGAGGAGCCACATCCTGTAAAGAATTCAAACGGAATTTTTGTTCCTGTAACACAAGTGGGATGGGCGGGAATTTGGCTGGGCAGAATTGATTATTATTTTTCTGAATGTGGAAAATACAATTCTCAGAACTGTTCCATTCATCGCGTTTTATAGGGAGAACAAAAATTTTTCAAACTTCCAAATTTTAAATGAAAATTTTTAAATTTTTTTTTTTGAAGTTTTTTATTGCAAACACAAATAATCGCATTATATTTACAAACAAGTTACAGTTGAA
>DAORJH010000040.1:0-10671 GCA_035438925.1 Bacteroidia bacterium
AGATGTAAATACATGGTAAACTTTTTCTACGCTGGCCTGAATGAATTCACTTTCCTTTTTACTTAAAGGCATTGTTGCCGAACCCAGTGAGCTATATTGATTTGTGTTCACTGTATCCATGGTGATCCCAAGTTTTTCATCCAGCATTTTTTGCAGATTTGGGATCAAACCAAATACGCCAATGGAACCGGTGATTGTATTGGGCTGAGCAAAGATCCTGTGTGCTGCACAACTGATGTAATAACCTCCGCTTGCAGCGTAATTACCCATACTCACAACAAATGGTTTACTTTTTCCGGCGAGTACTGTTTCTCTCCAGATCACATCACTTGCCAATGCACTTCCACCGGGTGAATTAACCCTGAATACAATTGCCTTCACATTTTCATCCATTCGTGCAATGCGAATGGCTTTCGCAATTCGATCACTTCCTATCTCTTCATCATCTCCTTCTCCTCCTGAAATTCCTCCATTGGCATAGATAACCGCTATCTTTTCCTTCGTTGTTTTCGCTTTCTCTGAGCCTTTATACTTACTTAATTCCACCATATCCAGCTTCTCCTTCTCTTTCTTACCTGTCTTCGTTTTGAGGGCAAGCATTACTTCATCCTGATAACTCAATTCATCCACCAATTTCATTTTTTTAGCATCTTCCGGTGAATTGATCGCCAGTTCATTTGCCATAGCCTGAAGTTCCTCCACTGTAATTCCTCTCGACTGAGAAATTCCGCTTAACAAAGTATTCCAGATACTATTTAAAAATGATTCTGATTGCTGACGGTTCGCCTGACTCATCTTATCCAGCATAAAAGGTTCAATTGCACTTTTAAATCTGCCGTGACGGAATATCTGAACATCAATTCCAAGCTTCTCGAATGTCTTTTTGTAGAACATAAGGTTCATACTTAGTCCTTTAAAATCCACCGCGCCCTGAGGATTTAAAAAGATCTTATCACTGACAGAGGCAACATAATAGTCTTTTTGTCCATAAAATTCCGCGTAGCTATAAATGAATTTTCCGGATTTTTTAAAATCCAATAGCAGATCCCTCACTTCCTTTACACTCGCAAATCCAGCATTCAATCCCTGAACTTCAAGAAAAATCCCTTTCACTTTCTCATCGTTCTTTGCCAGATTCAGCTTTTTTTGAAAGGTATTCAAACCGGATCCTTCTTCATTGCTGTATTTGTTCATTTTCCTGAGTTCTTCAAATGGATCTTCGATCTCACGTTCATTGATATTCCCACTTAGTCGGATCTTTATGACAGAAGCAGATTTTGATGAAGTCACATCATCATTACCCTGCACTGCACTGTCAATACTGCCTTTGATAACAGCAATTAGGATTACAAATCCTAAGACCGTGGCGAGTAATAGACCAATCAGTGAACCGAAAAAAGCACCAAAGAATTGTTTCATATTGAAGAGATTTAGTTTAAAAAGTAATGAAAGAAATAAAGTATAAAAATACGAAGGATTCTTAATTTTACCGTTATTAATTCATGAAAAGCGCGTATTTGTGTCTGGGAGGTAATCTCGGTAACCGTAAAAGATCCTTGGATGAGAGCAAGAGGCTGATTGAAAAGCACTGTGGAAAAATAACCGCAAGCTCGCGCATTTATGAAACAGAACCCTGGAAAAGCAAATCACAAAACCGTTTTTTAAATCAAGTGGTCAGGATATCAGTTAAAATGAATGCGCATTCACTGATGGAAAAATTACTTGAGATCGAGAGGAAATTGGGGAGAAAAAGAGGGGTTGAAAAAAATGAGGACCGATCCTGTGACATCGATATTCTTTTTTTTGGAAATGAAATTATAAATGAAAAAGATCTGATCATACCTCATCCCCGGATCGAAAAAAGAAGATTTGTTCTTCAACCTTTAATGGATCTGGATCCCGAATTAGTACATCCGGTATCAAATAGAAAAGTAAAGGAATTAGTTAAAAATTGCAAGGACGAACTTGACGTGAAGGAATACAAAGTTCCTTTTTACATATGTATAGAAGGGAATATTGGGGCAGGAAAAAGCACACTGGCAAAGGCTTTGGCCGATAAATTGAAAGCAAAATATTTACCCGAACAATTCGAAAAAAACAGTTTGCTGCCTTTGTTCTATCAGGACGCAGAGAAGTATGGTTTTTTACTGGAATACAGTTTTCTACTGAGTAGGTTTCAACAGATCAACGATGCCTTTGCCGGAAAAGACAGGATCCTGGTCAGTGATTACGCTATTTTCAAATGCAAATGGTTCGCATCCATGAATCTGAAAAGAAAGGACAATTTACTTTTCGAAAAGCATTTTAAAGGAATTGAGGAGCAATTGAACCGTCCTGACCTCATCATCTATCTTGACACTCCGGAAAGCAATCTTATTCAGAACATACGTAAAAGAGGACGAAGTTATGAGTCAGAAATCACCAGAGAATACCTAAATAAAGCTAAAAAAGCTTATATCAATGGCTTAAAAGAATTGAAGCTAATTCCACAAATGAAAATAAAGATCACAAGCTACGAACAAGGGTTAACAGAAAAACTTCTAAAAAAAATAAAAAAAGAACTGAAAGAACGTGGCTTAAATAATAATATCTAAATTTAAAAGGTGAAAAAATCGCTTACCCTTATATTACTTAATCTTTGCTTTTTAGCGAAAGCACAGATCACAATCATTGGACATTGCTTACTTAACAATGAGAAGTTAACGAACACGCAGGTAATTCTCACTGATGGCAACGAAACCCTTCAGAAGCTCAATACAAAGAATACAAACGATTTTCAATTACGACTTGAATTCGGAAAGATCTATCGAGTGTATCTTTACAATAAAATGAGTCCAAGGGTTATTCTTGAAGTTGTTGCCAATAATATACCGGAAGAGAAAACAGCCATTCACATGACCAATGAGTTCAATCTTGAATTCTATCCTTTGGATGATGACGATATTGACACAAGTGTATTCACCAAGCCCTACAGAAAGTTCATTTTCGACGGTCATTCTAAAATGGTGGATGATACAATTTACAACAATGCCTTTGAAAGAAGAATATTAAAAATGATTCCTTTTGTAGAGGAAGCGCGCGACCCCAAAGGCATTGAATTTGCAAGTACATTTGCAGGACGGGCAGTTCTAAATAACGACGTTAAACTTCCTTTGCTTTACAAAAAAGTAGAGCTGATCGGAAAAACGGGACAGGTACTGAAAAGCACTCAAACTAACCGATACGGAGCATTTGCCTTTACAGGAACAAAATTATCGGAGGTTGGCAAGGTCAGGATTGAAACGAGTGAAAATGACCTGAATGGAGGTGAAGCGCATGTAATCAACAGCAAGAACAAATCAGTTGCGTCCTCTAAATGCAATAATGTAAAATGTGAAATGAATATTCCTGCCGAGCAAGCGAAAACACTTGTCGATAACAATTATACCAGTAACATTGGGGGCAAACTGATCCTTGCTTCTCCAGGCTCAAAAAAATTCTTCGCCGGAAAAACAGTTTATTTGTCTAACAAAAGAAATACGATCATCAAAAAAACAAGCACCAATGTATTAGGAACCTTTGTTTTTGAAGATATTAAACCGGATGTCAACTATTTCATTGGAGTGGATGCGAAAGAAGTCGGCAACGGAGAAAGGATCGACTTTTTAAACAAAGATGATAAACTCATCGCAAAACTTGACACGTTGGCTGCCGCCAGAAAATCGATCAAGATCTCAACAGATTTTAATCCCGTTTTCAATGACATTTCGATCAGTGATGATGAAATGAAAATGAATGTAAGAGCAAAGCTTTATGGCGACAACACAAGCAATCCCATTGGCAGATTGAAGATCCTGCTGTTGAATGATGCCTATGTTGTTATTGACAGTGCTCTTACGGATGATTTCGGATCCTTTAAATTCAAATATCTGCCATTTCTGAAAAGATTCTACTTAAGCGCAGAGAACACAAATAATATACTGGATGTATTCAACAACATTCTCGTATACAGTAATGACGATAATTTATTAAAGGTGATGACACATGAAAAAGGAACGAAATTCCTATACAGACCAATGGCTGCTGAGATGAGCCGTTTAAAAGAAATTGAACTGGACGACCCTTGGATCGAGCTGGTGATCGGTGAAAAAAGAAATGAGCAGGAGAAAAAATCAACAGGGAAAAAGACCATCATCGAAAATATCCTATTCAATACCAATCAATATGAATTACTGCCTCAGGCCAAGCAGATCCTTGATAAGGTCATACTTGTATTGAACACGAACAAGAAGATCAAGCTGGAATTGAGTGCGCATACTGACAGTAAAGGAAATGATAACGACAACATGGTATTGAGTCAGATGCGTGCTAAAAGTGTAAGAGAATACATTACATCAGGAGGAATTGATCCCGAAAGACTGATCTCTGTAGGATTCGGTGAGTCGCAATTGCTTAATAAATGTAAGAACAATGTTCCATGTACCGAACTGGAACATTCTCAAAACAGAAGAGTAGAATTCAAGATACTGGAAGAATAAATCCAACAACAATTAAAAAATGAAAACAACAAATATCAATTTCAGCGTTACTGTAGATGAGAATCATTTGCCTGAAAAGATCGAATGGTCTGCCCCCGATTCAGGGGAGCAAAGTGTGGCTGAAAGTATCATGATCGCATTGTGGGATAAAAAAGAGAACAATACTTTACGTATCGATCTTTGGACAAAGAGCATGAGTGTCGATGAAATGAAGAAGTTCTATCTCCAGAATCTATTAACGCTTACAGATACCTATATCAGAGCAACCGGCGATGAGATCAGTGCGAATAAAGCAAAGAAATTCTTCCACGAACTTGGAAGAGAAATGAAAGTGTTGAAATAATTTCCGATTGCTATACGGTAAATCTGAAAAAAGAAAAATTCACATTACCATACTTTCTTGTATTTTGAAATCCTGCTAAATGGTCCAGTTTTGTTTTAGCTCCGTGTTCTATTATTAATAAACCTTCTTCTTTCAGCATCTCCCCTTTCTTCACCAACTCATGGATCTCTGCAATGTTCGGAAGATCATAGGGAGGGTCTGCGAAAATAAGATCGTACTTATCATGACTTCCTTTTAAAAACTCGAACACATCTGCCTTGATCACATTTATATGAAACCCGAGGTCCTTGTTCACGGAACGGATAAAACCACAGCATTTGAAGTTTTTATCTACAGAGACAATATTATTTGTTCCTCTTGATGCAAACTCAAAAGAGATATGTCCTGTGCCACTGAAAAGATCCAGCATGGAAATATTTTCATAATCGAATTTACCTTGCAGTATGTTGAATAAAGCTTCTTTGGCAAAATCAGTGGTTGGCCTTACCGGCAATCCATTTGGTACCTTTAATATTTTACCATTGTATTTTCCTCCTATGATCCGCATAGATGCTGATTAAGGAGGGTGAAGTAAGCATGCTCCGGCAATTTCCATTCTGCATCAGTAAAACGAACAGCGTTCACAGCAAAAGAGATATGCCTGATGTATTTTTTTAGAAGCGAATGCAATGCGTCTCCTACCTCTATCGTTCCCGAAAGATACAATCTGATCTTTTCACTATCTAACTGGTATTGCTCCATCATAAATAGTAAGTAATAGAGAATATCTTCATTTCCCGAAAATTCAAACCGGTTATAAAAAAGTAATTTCTTCCCTTTTCCTGCGAGTAATTCGAAAGAGGCAGCTTCTATATTGATCCATATATCTGCATTCTTGAGTGATGGATTACTGAAGAATAATTCAATGGCTGTTGAACCACTGTGTCTGATGACCGCGTTTTTAAATTCTTTTTCGAGCAAAGAAATGAGTTCCGGATCCGGTCCATAGATAAACTGCATCTCCTTGAATTTTTCAGAACGAACTATTTCCGTATTCTTTCCATTAGAGAAATTCAGTAAGGAAGCTTCATTGCCCTGAACGGAAAAGGCAGAAGGAACAATTGTATAAGTTGAATTTCCGAGACTGATAAATACATTCACTTTCTCATAGGAATTCAGTTTATGATGAAAGATCAGTTGTTTCACTTTATCAGCATTCGATTTATGAGCAGACAAAGAAGCTAATGAAACAGAAACGATCGTTGCAACTTCCTTGGATCCTGCCTTCAAAAAAGCATATTCAAATACTTCATTATCAATATATAAGCTCAAACTAGAAACATCCTTCGTCTCGAAAGTAGAATGATAAATTTTGTTAACTATTTGATTGTCCTGCATTTATATGAAGGCTAAGATAGCTTGAATGTAAAAGAACAAAAAATTTTTTTTACTTTCGGTTAAACCTTTTAAGGACATAAAAGTCGAAAGTTCATTAAACACAGTAAATTCTATGAAAAACAAAAAAATTATCGGAGGAATAGCATTAACAGTTCTGGCATTGAGCCTTGTTTTCACTTCTTGCCGTAAAAGAGATAAAACGCCTGCTCAGGAGCCGGATAATGAATATGCAGGTGCTTCAGACAATGCAATTGCAGAGAATGCTGCAAATGACATTACCACCATTGGGAGTCAACTTTCTGAAAATTCGGGTTCATTAACAATGTACAAAGCATTGCCCGGAAGTGAGCCGATTCCTGACTTGATGATCGCATCCAGTTGCGCTACAATTACACCGGGACCTATCACAAATTCAATGGTTGGAACTTATACTGTTGATTTTGGTTCTGTGGGATGCACCGGAAATGATAATCGCGTAAGAAAAGGAAAGTTATTCTTTGACTTCACCGGTTCAGCAACAAATGCCAGAAGATACCGCATGCCGGGCTTTAAAATGAAAGTAAGCTCAGCAGGCTATGAAGTGGATGGAAATGCAGTAGCAATCACAAAAACAGTAACAAACACCACTCCTTCTGTAACAACGGTGCCTCCAAGTACAGTACCTGTTAGCGTAGTTGGATCAACGGCTTATATCCCTGGATTGAACATCACTTGGCATATCGATGCTAATGTGAACGTGACAAAATCAGGTGGTGCAGGAATTGTAACCTGGGCATGTTCAAGAGATAAAGAATTGATCAATACGAACGACATTACTTGCTACAAAGGACAATTATTGCCTATTGACTGGACCAAGGCTAAGATCAAAATAAACGGTACCGCAAGTGGAACCAATGCAAAAGGCGAGTATTACACAGCAAAAGCAATTAATCTTGAGAGAAACTTCACTTGTTCACCTTCAGCAAATCCTAATCGTCATCCTTTCGTGGCAGGAACTGTTGAATATAAACCCGGCGACAGAGCTTTGAGAACAATCAATTACGGTGATGGAACCTGCGATCTGAAAGCTGTTGTTGTTATCAACGGACAATCATTTGAGATCACACTACCTTAATTCATTTCAAAATTAAAATTAAGAGAACCGTGGCTTAGGTCACGGTTTTTTTGTACTCAACACGGCATTCCTTCTTTACAGTAAATTACTTATATTTACTTGTGATGAAGCATGCAAGAAAATTTGAAACGGTATTTCAAGTAGTATTATTTCTTTGCTTTGTTTTCTGTTCAGAAATCAATTCGGCTCAAAGTCAAAAGATCTTCAGGATAGATTCTATACCATCTTATGATCCCACCAATTCCAGAACTTACGGAATAAATTTTCCGGAAAATTGGAAGTACTGTAAAGGCGATAATTTAAACTGGGCCAAACAAAACTTTTCTGACGATTTCTGGCCATATATAAATACAAAACTCCCGATGGGACAATTACCTGCAGGCGTTTTTGAAGGAGTTGGATGGTTCAGGATCTGGATTGAAATAGATTCATCACTTGTTGATAAGGTACTCGGAATGATGATTGACCAATCAGGCTCATCTCAAGTGTATATTGATGGCGTCTTGACTCAGGAATTAGGCAATCTTTCATTAGATGATAAGAAAGGGCAACAACGTTATAACAGTAAGACTATTCCCCTTACAGTCATACTTAAAAATGGAAAGAAACACCTGATAGCAGTTCGCTATTCGAATTTTTCTGCTGTGGCCAAAGCAGCTAAGAATACGAATTATCAGGCCGGATTTTCAATGAGTCTTGGAAAAATGCAGGAGGCGGTATACACAAGTCTAATCAACTCCTTAGTGTTCACTTCGGTGTTTATTTTTTACTTTACTTTTTTCTTTGCTGTCGGTTTTGTTCACATGATGCTTTTTTTATACTACAGATCGGTCCGTTCCAATCTTTATTATAGTATTTTCTCATTTTTGTTCGGAATTTATTTTCTTTTGTTAACCATCGTGAATCAGTTCTTTTATCCTGATCTTACCGATTACGTTTCTAACATCAATCATTTTCTTCCAAACATTTACATGACTGCCTTATTGGCCATGCTGTACAGTATATTCAATGATAATAAACTGCCCAAGATTTTTTGGGTCTTTTTCTCATATTTCTGTCTTGATCTCGTTTTTAAATTCTTTGACATTCAAATACCTTATTACCGTATTCTAACTGTTGCAATTTATATCGAACCTTTAAGGATCGTTATTATGGCAATTATTAAGAAGAAGGATGGAGCCTGGATCATCGGAACTGGTGTAATATCCACTATCGCTTTTTTCTTCATTTTCTTAACGATGACCTATTTCAATAAAGGAGAATTTGCTTCACACAGCCCGGCCCTTTCATTCTTCTGGGCGATCATAGTCATCTATTTTACATTGAATATACCTATGTCAATGAGCATCTACCTGGCAAGAGATTTTGCCCGTACCAATAAGAAGCTTCAAATAAAGCTGAAGGAAGTAGAGGAATTATCTCAGAAGAATCTGGAACAGGAACGCGAGAGACAGAAAATACTGGAATCCCAGAATCAAATGCTGGAAGAAAAAGTTACGGAAAGGACCATAGAGATCACTAAGCAAAAGAAAGTAATTGAAGAGAAGAATAAGGATATAACTGACAGCATACGATATGCCCGCAGGATACAACAGGCTTTGATGCCGAATGAAAAATTCATACAAAGGGTGCTGAACAAACTAAAATCCTGATGAATCAGGCAACCCTATAAAAACCAAAAACCCGTATATCCTACGGGTTTATTTGGCTCTCAAAAAACTAAAAACCATGGCTAGGTTTCCAGTTGCCCAATCGAACACGTCGACCGGGAGTGTTTTTTATTTATTGTCTAACTTATTCTTTAAGTCAGATAAAGCAGAGATGTCTCCTAAGGTTGTCTTCTCTACATTGTCTTTGATCTTCTTTACAGCTTTCTTGTTGTCATCTGCTTCAGCCTTTTTAGTGGCTTTATCTGCCTTTCTAGCTTCGTCTTTTACTTCTTCGTGCAAACGAGCATGTGACACAACGATACGCTTGGCATCTTTACTGAACTCGATCACTTTAAAGTCAAGGATCTCTTCTGCCTTAGCGCTTCCACCTTCTGCTTTCGCAAGGTGACGTGCAGGACAGAATCCTTCAACTCCGTAAGGAAGTCCAATTGTTGCACCTTTATCATTTACATTGAGGATAGTTCCTTTATGCACTGAATCGATCGTAAAGATGGTTTCGAACACATCCCATGGATTTTCTTCCAGCTGTTTGTGTCCTAATGATAATCTGCGATTTTCTCCGTCGATCTCAAGAACTACCACATCCATCTTTTCTCCTACTTTGCAGAATTCACTTGGATGCTTGATCTTCTTGCTCCATGACAGATCTGAAATATGTACTAGACCATCAACACCTTCTTCTAATTCAACAAATACACCAAAGTTGGTGAAGTTGCGAACTGTTCCTGTGTGCTTAGAGTTTTTCGCATATTTCTCCATGATCATATTCCAAGGATCAGGAGTTAATTGTTTCATTCCTAAACTCATTTTACGCTCTTCTCGATCCAATGTAAGAACTTGTGCTTCGATCTCCTGACCTACTTTCACGAATTCCTGTGCACTGCGTAAATGCTGGCTCCAGCTCATTTCACTTACGTGAACTAAACCTTCAACACCCGGAGCGATCTCAACAAAAGCACCGTAATCATTGATCACAACTACTTTTCCTTTGATACGGTCTCCAACTTTCAATTCAGAACTTAAAGCTTCCCACGGATGTGGAGTAAGTTGTTTAAGACCTAAAGCAATACGTTTCTTCTCATCATCAAATTCAAGGATAACCACCTGGATCTTCTCGTCTAACTTAACGATCTCTTCCGGATGATTGATGCGTCCCCATGATAGATCAGTGATATGCACTAATCCGTCAACTCCACCCAGATCAATGAATACACCGTATGAAGTGATGTTCTTCACTGTTCCTTCAAGAACCTGACCTTTTTCTAGTTTGGAGATGATGTCTTTCTTTTGACTTTCAATCTCAGCTTCGATCAATGCTTTGTGTGAAACAACTACGTTCTTGAATTCGTTGTTGATCTTCACAACTTTGAATTCCATTGTTTTTCCAACATAGATATCGTAATCACGAATTGGCTTCACATCAATTTGTGAACCAGGTAAGAAGGCCTCAATACCGAATACATCCACGATCAATCCACCTTTTGTTCTGCACTTCACAAATCCTTTGATGACCTCATCTGTGTTCAATGCTGAATTAACACGATCCCAGCTCTTGTTAGCGCGTGCTTTTTTGTGAGATAAAACTAATTGTCCGCTTGCATCTTCTGCTTGCTCAACAAATACAATAATATCATAATTCTCAAAAACACG
>DAORJH010000041.1:0-10576 GCA_035438925.1 Bacteroidia bacterium
ATCAGTGAAGAGTTTTCCTTCGATGTGATCGTATTCGTGTTGAATGACACGTGCGATCACTCCATTGAATTTTTCAGTATGCTTCTTAAAATTCTGGTCCACGTATTCAATCTCGATATCAGCCTGACGTATCACATTCTCTCTGATCTTTGGAATGCTTAAACATCCTTCGCTGAAACTCCACTCATGTCCGGATTCATTCAATATTCTCGCATTGATAAATACGCGGTTAAATGCTTTCAATTCCTTTTTTTGTTCCGGAGTGAATTCATCGTCCTCATCATCCTCATCATCACTTTCTGCAAAGGGACGCGTATCAACAATAAAAAGGCGGATGGCCTTACCGATCTGCGGGGCAGCAAGTCCTACTCCATTGGCATTGTACATTGTATCATACATGTCTTTAATGAGTTTATCCAATTCAGGATAAGATTTATCAATCTCTTCACCGATCTTTCTTAATACCGGATCGCCGTAAACAACAATTGGAAGGACCATTCTATTCTATTGTGATTATTTTATAATTAGGATCTTTAAAAAAGATACTGTTTAAGATTTATCTGCTATAATTCGGAGCTTCTCTTGTAATGACAACATCATGTGGGTGACTTTCCTTTACACCTGCAGCTGTTATACGAATGAATTTAGCCGTTTGTAATTCTGAAACAGTTTTAGCACCACAATATCCCATTCCGGCCCTGATCCCGCCTATCAACTGATACACGATCTCAGCTAGAAAACCTTTGTAAGGAACTCTTCCGCTGATACCTTCCGGCACCAGTTTTTTAATATCATCTTCTGCATCCTGAAAATATCTGTCTTTACTTCCTTTCTGCATTGCTTCCAAAGACCCCATTCCTCTGTAAGATTTGAATTTCCTTCCTTCGAAGATGATCGTCTCTCCCGGACTTTCTTCTGTTCCTGCAAACATGCCTCCCATCATCACGGTTCCAGCTCCGGCCGCAAGAGCCTTCACAAGATCTCCTGTAAAACGTATTCCACCATCAGCGATCAATGGAACACCTTTTCCCTTCAAAGCAGCAGCTACTTCGAGAATAGCTGTTAACTGAGGTACACCTACACCGGCAATTACCCTTGTTGTACAAATGGATCCGGGACCAATCCCCACCTTCACTGCATCTGCTCCTGCTTTCACCAGATCCAATGCGGCTTTTCCTGTAGCAATATTTCCAACTACCACCTGCAGATCCTTATATTTCTTTTTTACTTCTTTCAGTTTATTGATCACGCCTTTGCTATGTCCGTGTGCAGTATCGATGATGATTGCATCAACACCAGCTTTTACCAGTGCATCCACTCTTTCCATGGTATCGGCAGTCACTCCAACTGCGGCAGCAACACGAAGTCTTCCCATTTCATCTTTGCAGGCATTTGGACGAACTTTGATCTTAATAATATCCTTATACGTGATCAAACCCATTAACTTTCCGGTCTTATCAACAATAGGTAGTTTTTCAATTTTATGCGATTGTAATATTTCTTCAGCTTGTTTCAAGGTGATGCCCATTGGAGCTGTGATCACTTTTGCTTTCGGGGTCATGATCTTGAGAACGGACTTCTTCATGTCCTTTTCAAAACGAAGATCTCTGTTCGTGACAATTCCAACAAGACAGTTCTTTTTATCTACAACGGGAATTCCACCGATCTTATGTTCTGACATCATTGCAAGCGCATCTGCGAGATTGGCGCGTTCATGCAATGTGATCGGCTCCATGATCATCCCACTTTCACTTCTCTTCACTTTTCTAACTTGTGCAGCCTGATCTTCAATACTCATATTCTTATGCAACACCCCTATTCCACCTTCCTGTGCAAGTGCAATGGCCATTTTGTGTTCTGTAACAGTATCCATGGCTGCGGATACGATTGGCGTATTCAATATTATCTTTCTGGTAAAATGTGAGGAAATGTTCACTTCACGTGGCAACACTTCGGAGTAACCCGGCACCAGTAATACATCGTCGTAAGTGAGTCCTTCTGAGACAAACTTGTTTGCAATAAGATCGGATACCATGCTAATGAATTTTAAGGTTATAAAATTCGTACAAATATAAGAAAAAAAACGGAGTTAGAAAGTTGTGCTTAACGAAGCTCTTTCTTAGGGTAATAGAGGTCAAAGGTGACCAAAGCCGCCAGAAAAGCCCAGAAAGGGAGTGACAATTTATCTGTATCAAGAAAATTATTCAGGAAGCCATGGATGAGATAGGACATTAAACCTAAAAAGATCGCGATCACTAGTAGTTTATCGTCTCTTTCTTTCATTGAATAGGTCAATCGATAACCAAGTGAAGTTGTATAAAGCAATAAAAACAACATAATGAGCATACCCGGCAAGCCTTGTTCAGCTAATGGACCTAAATACTCACTGTGTGCGTTTCCATTTGTACCGAAATTGGTACTGATGATCGTCTTCTCCCTGCTTAACTGATAAGGAGCATACTTGAACATGTAGGTTCCGGGTCCCCAACCAAAAACAGGTTTATCTTCAAACATCCTCATAGCACAACTCCATCTGTTCAGGCGCTCAAGATTGGAAGCATCCGTTGAAATATTAGTCACAGATTCCACGTTATTAGCGAATCCACCTTCTGCATCCGTGTTATTTCGTCCGAGTGCGATCAGGATCTCCGTTTGAAAAGCATAGAATAATATTCCTGAAACCAGAAATGTCAAAAGCAAAACCCTGAAACGGATTCCAAGCAGAAGAGTTACAAGAATACCTATACAAACAACCAGACTAAGCCAGCTTGCACGCGCGAAAGAAAGAACAAGTCCCAATGCCAATGCAAAGAAAAGAATCAAAGAGTAGATTCTGATAGCAGGAGAAACCTTTTTCATGATCAGAAAAACGAATGTGATTGGAAGGAACATGGCAATAGCCGCTCCATAGGCAGTGTGATCATTGTAAAAAGGAGAAACGATCCAGTCCGCAGCTTTGTCATTAAAATTAAAGGCGGCATGTTTAACGGTCGTTATTCCGATCACAATGAATAATCCTGTTGCATAGCAAAGTATGAAACGAATCAGGTTTTCTCTGTCTTTGAACAGAAAAGGCATGATCACATAACAACTGAATACGAACCACAAACGAGAAATGAGAAATTTTATGGAAACAACAATGTCTGAACTGGTGAAACTTGTCACCAACATCCACAGCAATTGAATGATGATAATGGTTGTGAGCGGGTGACGAATGAATTTCTTATCTGTGATCCCTGAGCTCATTTCATTGAAGATATAGAGCAACATGATCACGATCATGATCGGTTCACTCGGGAGACTCATATCGAGACTCTCGGTTATATGGAGTTCCTTCAGACTAATGGCAAGAGGTGTTACCAATGCCAGAAAAAAGACCAGGCGCTGCAGATGAAAAAGTGCAATGTAGCCCATGATCACACCTACGGGGATCATGTTATAGGGATAGAAATAATCTTTTTGATTCACCAATACATAAGCATTGCCAAAAATGTAGGCAAAAATGAGTATCTCAAATATATAAGCCCTTATGTACTTAACCATTTATTAAGCCTTGTCTTTGTTGCGGATAACAATGATTATAGTTGTGAGCAATGCCGCAGAAAGTGCCGCGAGGATCACAATTACAGAACGGATCGGATAACAACGTTTATCCGGCAATGTTGGATTTGAAACATAAAGCACGAAATCCACTTCTCCTTGCGAATCGAGCAGGTATTTATAGGATTGCTCTTTGATATCTACCATTGATTTCAATGTGGTTCTGATTCTGCCTTTAAGAACAGACAGATCACTTCCCTTTTGTCTGATTCCTTTTGCTTGTTTTGCTCTGTCTTCACTCAAAGAACTTCCTTTAGCAATATCCTTCGCCAGTTCTTTTGCTTGTTTCTCTTCATCAACTATATTGTATTCTTCTCTGATCTTTTTGATCTCTTTGCTGAGCGAATCCAATTCTTTTTCCTCACTCTTAATGATAGCTTTCGCATTCACCACATACTGTTTCATGGTATATTGCTTATTCGAGCGAATTAATAGATTGGTCAATTTGATCAATCTCGCATTCATCTTCTGAGCCATGACAGGATCCGTATCTGTTACTGAAAGTTCAATTGATTCATAAAGTGTAGGTGAGAATTTGAAATTGTCGGCATACATGTAATTGAACAAAGCTCTGCCCCCTTTTTCGTTCACTGTATCAATGCCGTAACGCTTGAATAATTCAAATTCTTTTGCGAGTTGATATTTTACATCTTCACTATAGAAGTACTGAAGCAACTGTTCACTTGTACTTTCATCAGATGTCTCGTACATATTGATCGGATAGACCACAGCGATCGATTTGAATTTTTCTTTGATAGCAAAAGTACCGGCAAATGCTAATGCGCCTGCAAGTACAACAGTTATCGCCAGTGTTTTAATATTGCGAATAAGCAATTTAAAAATGTTCAATGAATTGAAATTATCCATAATCAGTTAAATGAGATTGTTTTGAATTTTTCCTTCAGTAATAAAAATAAAAGTGCAAGTACATTATTCGCAATCAAGACAAGGCCAATGATGATCAACCTTCTAGGCTTTTCTTTATACTTATTCGGCTTCGCTTTTTCAACCACAAACTTCATAGGAATAATGGTGTTATAATTCACAAGTGCCTCGTCGTATTTTCCTTTGATGTCAGGATATTTAAAACTGTATTTCTCCAGGTTATCATGAATGGTCTGATACGCATTTCCGTACTTCTTCAATGTATCCAGTTTTCCTTCCAATCGTTTCATTGCAGCAACATCGTTCTTTTCAATTGCACGGGCATAACTCTTTGAGTAGGCTTTCACCTGCTCTTTGTAATGCAAAACTCCCAACTGTCTTAATTTTTGAAGACTATCTTCCAGCACCTTCATTCTTTGTAAGGTATTATCATATTCTTCTTTAACGATCTTCAACACTTTACCTGAAATGTCCCGTGTCATTTCTTTTTTGATCGTGTCGCAATAATCCGATATTCCATTAGCAATTTCTGCAGCTCCATCAGGGGTGTAATCATACACTTCCACTTTTATACTGTTGAATTCTGTTCGCTTGATCACCACCATATCCTGCCACTTTTGTTTGAGGTAATGATATTTAAGTGCACTATCGGTAAGATCCCATCTTTCCCATAAATTAAAAGCATCTGCCACCCTTAATTTCAATGCATCTGAACTGATCACCTGTATCAGCTTCTCGCAATCATCCTCATCACCTAATTGCATGTAATCTTCCTGATTACCCGCATTTGGCTCAATCACGAGTTTGGAAACTGAAAAATGTCTGACAGCGAAAAGAACCGCTGTTGATTTATATTGTTTTGGAAGGAAAAAAACAATTATTCCGGTAGCAAGTACCGTAACAACAGAAACGAGAAGAAAGAATTTTCTCCATCTGTAGATTTTCACCATGAGTCCGGTACTTGAAATATTATCAACCATATTACTTATTTATACTTTAAAAATCTGACCACCGATTTAGGATTGATCATGCCGGTTACAAAAGCCAATAAACCACTAAATATAAGCATAATTACGAAATTGATCATCCATTGTTTGGTGAAATTGAGGGTGAAATAATTGACGAGAACGAGTCCTATTATGAATAAAAATAAAGCAAGTATGAGTCGCTTGTTCACGCGTAGATCAAAGAAACGCCAACATAACCAGACCTGTGCCAGTCCCATTGCAAATTGTGTACAAACACTTGAAATGGCACTGCCCATCGCATGGTACTTTGGTATGAGTATGAGATTCAGGATCACATTTAAAATGATACCGCCAACAGCCATGTAATTGTATTGCTTTAATTTTCCGCTTGCAGTAAGCAGTGCACCGAAAATGTAGGTGAGAGACATGGCCGTGAAACAATTCATGAGCACAGCGAAGATCTGATAGCCTTCGGTGTTGCCTGTATAGATCTTCTCAAAGAAATGATCCGCGTAGAAAATGGTACTGACAGAAACGATCAGTGCCGGCGTCATGAGCAATGTAAAGGACAGTTTCACTACATTTTCAATATTCTCTTTGTTTTTCAGCATTCGGCTGAACAGAGGCAGAAGCTGCACCGAAAAAAGGTAGCCTATCATATTCGCGGCATCCAGAAAACGGAAGCTCTTCGCGTAAATACCACATTGCTCTTTTCCAAGATCACCAGGCAGTAATCTTTCAATCATCACGCTATCCAAACGATTGTAAAAGGTCATGAGCAGAACAAGAATGGCATAGGGAGCGCTTTTTTTCAGAATAAGCATGTTGAATTTCTTATCCCAATGCATTTTGAACGTATGTGTTTTACTTAATACGGCGGCGAAAGCGATCAATGCAGTTAATCCATATCCAATTGTTTGTGCATAAACAAAATTCATGATACTTGGCTCCAGTCCGAACCAGCCTAAAAGCATGACTCCTACCAAGGCTATCATGATGATACGGTCCAATACCGAGATGATGCTATCCAATCTGAAAATATGCAATGCCAGCAAATTGGAACGCAGAAAGAAGATCATATTAATGAAGAAATGATTGATGCTTAGGATGAAAAGCAATTTGATATACCGGAAATCAAAATTAAAAATCAGACTTCCAACTACCATTGTCACCAGCATAAATAAAAAACCCAAGCCGAATTTAAGTCCCATCATTTTACTGAAATGCTTATTCAGCAATTGAGAGTTCTGGGCAATATTCCTGTTATTGAACTGAGTTAAACCAAAATCAAGAAAGGTGGTAAGCAGGAAAGAAAAATTGAAAAGGACAGAATATTCTCCAAATGAAATATTACCGACATGATCCTGAACTTTAGGTTCAATGATGATGACCCAGAATGGCTTAATCAATAGATTAAGGATCAGTAAGATAGCAAGGTCGAATATGAACTTTTTCTTTTGCACAAAAAGGATGGCAAAGATAGGATTTTTTATGGTTTATCCTAGTAGAATGCTCATTTTAGGGCAATTAAGGGCTAAGATCTTTTTATAGCTTTGCAAAGTGCAGATCATAGTCAACACACGATTGCTTATTAAGGACAAACTGGACGGGATTGGCTGGTTCACTTATCAAACGCTTAAAAGGATCACTGCTTCACACCCTGAGGTTCATTTTGTCTTTCTGTTTGACCGGGATCCGGATGAAAGTTTTGTTTTTGGCGAGAATGTAACTCCATTGGTGATTGGACCTCAGGCACGTCACCCATTTCTTTATCATATCTGGTTTCAGTTCTCAGTACGTGCGCTTCTTAACCGTATGAAACCCGATCTCTTCGTATCACCCGATGGCTTTCTTTCTTTGTCGGCAAAGTGCAAACAGTTAGTAGTCTTGCATGACATCAATTTCTTTCATCACAAAAAAGACCTGAAATGGCTTACCGGAAAGTATTACAATCATTACTTTCCCAAATTCGCTTTGAAGGCTGACCGAATTGCCACTGTATCTGAATACAGCAAAAAAGACATTGCTGCGAATTATAAAATAGATGCTGGTAAGATAGATGTAGTTTACAACGGAATCAATTCATTTTTCAGGCCATTAACAGAAGAAGAGAAGAACAACGCAAGAAAAAAGTTCAGCGGTGGAAAAGAATATTTTGTTTACGTTGGCAGCATCCTTCCCCGCAAGAATATTCCAACATTGGTAAAGGCATTTGCAGCATTTAAGAAAGAAAGTAACAGCCCAATGAAATTGGTATTGGCCGGTAGGAATTACTGGGGCATGCATGAACTTTATGCCAGCATAAAAGAAAAGGGAATAGAAAATGAAGTGATCCTGACCAACCGCCTGAGTGATGAAGATCTTGGTCTCGTATTAGGAGCCGCAATGGCACTTACATTCATTCCCTATTATGAGGGATTTGGAATTCCACTGGTGGAAGCGATGGAGGCCGAAGTTCCAATCATTTGTTCGAATGTAACCAGTTTGCCGGAAGTTGCCGGAAATGCTTGTCTGCAGGTGGATCCTATGAATGTGGAGGAGATCAAGAACGCCATGCTAAAGATCAACAATGATCCTGAATTAAGAGCGGATCTTATTTCAAAAGGAAAAAAACAAAAAGAGAATTTCAGCTGGGATAGAAGTGCGAATCTTTTGTGGAGATCGATGATGAAAGCACTGAAATAACTAAAGCTTCAGGTATTGCAAGATCTTAGTAGTTACATTTGAGTTTTGCTCGAAATACTTCTCAAGATGACTAGCTGTGTTTTTTAAATAACCCTCATCACTTGATCTTTTTATAAAATCTTTCAAATCAGATTCATTGAAAATATTGGTTATAGTTCCCAGTTTGATCAATTCCGTGATCTCATTGAATTTCCCTTCGTCTTTGCCAAACACTGCAACAGGCAATCCAAATACAGAAGGCTCCAGTACATTGTGCCAGCCATCGTTGAATCCACCACCAATGTAAGCAGCATGGGCATAACGATAGGACTGTGAAAGAACACCGATCGTATCGATCACTAGAATTCTTGCATCATCAAGATCTTGTTCTCCTTTCGTGTATCGGGCAAATGAAATATTCTTTTCTTTGATCGCTCTGCAAAGCTCGAGTATATTTTCCTCCTGCACTTCGTGGGGTACGAGGATCAGCTTTAATTTTTGATCTTCCGTTTCGGAGAAGACTTTTAAAAGCAATTCATGATCTTTTCGGTATGTACTCCCGCCAATTAAAACTCGTTTACTAGTGGCAAATTTTCTCGCGAGGGGGAGATCCTTTGGGTTCTTTTTGATCTGTAACACCCTGTCAAATCGCGTATCTCCACTTGTTCTGACATTGTTTAAACCAATACTTTTTAAAAGTGAAAAAGAATTCTCATCCTGCACATCCAGTAACTCAAATGCTGAAAGTGATCTTCTGAAAATACCTCCATACCACTTGAAGAAAGGATGGTGTGGTTTAAAGACCGCGGAAACGAGAAATGTTCGGATCTTTCTTTCTTTCAATTCATTCAGGAAATTGATCCAGAATTCATACTTGATGAAAATGCTGATGCTGGGATCTATGATATCCAGAAAATCTCTTGCGTTTGCTTTGGTATCTAATGGCAAGTAGCAGATCATATCGGCGCCTTTCCATTCTTTGAACGCTTCATATCCACTCGGTGAAAAAAAAGTCAGAATTAGCTTGTATTCGGGATACTTCAAACGGATCTCCTCCAATAAGGGTCTGCCTTGCTCGAATTCTCCGTAGGAGGCACAATGGATCCAGATCCTTTTAGCAGTTCCTAATTTACTTTCCTGATGTCGGTATCTTGTTCTCCATGCCTTTCTTCCTTCAACCCATTGTTTGGCTTTCGGTTTTTTTACAGATGCTGTTTTAATGACCCATCCATATAAAAATATAACAAGGTTATAAATGAACATTTTAATTGTAATAGAACTCCTGTGGTCTCTTTTTATACAATGGTAAGATCCATCCTATGCGGAATCCATATAGCACATCCATTCTACTTTCTGTATCCGGCAAGCCGGTGTCGTAATTCAATTTACGTACACTTTTCGTCATTCCTTCATAGGCTTCAAATCCACCATAAAAGTTGAGTATTCTGTTTTCACTTAAAAACAAATAACCAATGAACTGGCTAAAAGAAACTCCGTTACTTAATCGGTCATATCCTGTCCTCAGATCCCCTTTCACTGCAGCCACTCTTTGCTGTGCATCGTAAATATGGATCTTGTGTTGAAGATAACCTGCGCCAATTGTAGCCATGACTCCGGAATTGGGATTAGCAGATAATAAATTGAAAACTTTCCCTCCAAATACATGAACCCCCACTCCTCTTTCTGTGAGTCGAAGATCGGCCGGATATCCTTCATTATCGATGACATAGCCTGAGGAACTTTTCATATTCACCAATATGTCTTCTTTTACATTTCTTCCGAAAAAATAGCTTGACTCAATTCCAAAGAGCCAGTTCTTTTTGGTTTTATAAGCAAAGGATCCCCCAGCGTTCAGATTCGGACCAAAACGCTTCGCCATATCCACTGCAGGTAACTGACCACTGAAATGAATTCCAACCAAAGGCACTGCAATGGCAGAATCGATCTGTGCCGATAAAAAAATGGGTGAAAACAAGAATAAAAAAAGTAGCCCGCGCATGCTTAAAATTAGGGCAATTTTTTAAGATAAAAAAACAAGAAATTCAATGGGTACTTCATCAGGGCAACTCGATCTTGTATACCTTACCATCAATGGTAACGGTAGCTAAATTATCGCAGGTGCCGTCACCGAAATCTACTTTGCGCGTTGCTTTTCCAAGTGGAGTATGCTCAAATTCGCCTGAAGTAAAGTGTCTTCTACAGCCCAAAGCCATATTGCGTAAAAGTGGTTTTGTAATGTTGGAACGATACTCTTTTCCATTTGAGTTCAGACCACTTGCAGTACCGGTAATATAATAGGTGTCATCTGACCATACGATGGTATTTTCACCGCTGAACCATTCTCGCTGACGTTTTGCATCGTGTGTAATAGTACCGCCACCGGCTTTTGTTATAATAAGATTTTCATTTATTTCATAGACCAAATGTCCAGCCGGATTGTGTCCTTTGTTTTGCACAAC
>DAORJH010000042.1:0-10542 GCA_035438925.1 Bacteroidia bacterium
CATATTCGTCACCCCCGTAATGTTGAACTTTTTGTTCTGCTGTGCCTGTGCCCCTACAAAAGCGAGACTTAAACAGGCAAGGATCATTTTATTTTTCATTTTATCTGTTTTAAAAAAAAACGTCCCGTTTTGGGCGGGACGTTTTCATTGAGTTATTACCGAAGATTATTCTACGATAAGTTTCTTAGTGCTTACGGTATTGCCAACTTTTACGTTAACAATATAAAGTCCTGCACTTAAGTTATCAAGATTAAGTGTAGAGTTGTTTACACCGAATTGTCCTTCGTAAGAAGATGAGTTCACTAACTGACCAACTGTGTTATAAACATTAACTGAAACTTTTCCTTTCTCTTTCAAGTCAACCGAAATTGTTGCATTAGAATGAGCAGGGTTAGGATAAATTTCAATACCATTAACATTGTAAGCAAGGTTTTGTTGAACACCCACTGGGCAAGTTGAGCCAAGGAACTCAAGTCTAGCAGTTGAATACCACAATCTGTTCTCAGTTAACTGTGCATAAGGATTACTGTTAGAAACAGTGAAAGGCATTCTTATGATAGTTGTAGTAGGAGATGTACATGCTTCAAAATCTCCAACAGGTGACATGTAGTGGAACATGGCACGGTTAGATACGTTAGGATTTGAAGTGTAAGTTGGAGGTACTGCAGGGTTAGGACGAGTAACGTTGATTTCAGTTGATGACATAGTCATAACAGTACTTCCTCCAGCTGTAGTTAACAACATACGAGCTTTGATGTTTGGAAGTGAATTCCATTTTTCCTGAGCATTAGTAAAGTTAGTATCCGACTCAGCCCATGAATAAATGATGTGCTCACCTGTTTTGTCTCTACCTACCTGAATACGGCAGTCAGAAGTTACTTTTTGGTTTGAGTTATTTGGATCTGGATCCCAAGGGTTAGCTGTATAACCAGCTGCAGTTGAAGTCGCACCAGGTCCTTCAGAAGATAAAGAGTCAACCACAATTACTTTCCAAGCAGCAGTACCGTCACCTACGAAATCATATAAATAAGGACGGAATCCAGGAGTGTGACCCCAGCTATATCCTTGTGCTCCGAAGTTGAACGTGTATCCTAAAGAATCATTGTGGTTACGAGCAGTTCCAACAACAGTTGAAACAATGTGAAGTCTATTAGAAGCGTCTACCACAGCATCATAACTTTCACCTACGTTAAAGAAAGGAATTACTAAAGCAGTGTTCGTATTAACCGGATAGCAATAATCAGTCACAACACTCATAGCAGGAGCAGTGAAGTCAATTCCTGGGATCTTAGCCCATGAAGCACCGCTGTTAGTAGTTTTGTAAACGATAGGCTGCCATCCTTTGTTAGGCGTATTGTTGTTTGCTGAATAAGTATTATCAGCTCCAATGAATACTACATAACCATGGGTACCAGCTTGGTTCCAAGCCATGATTGGTTGTCCCCAGATGTTATTAGAAGCCAAAGTACTTTGAATAGTGGCAGGAATGATCGTATCACTAGTCCAAGTGAAGGTACCAGCGTTAAATGTTCCTTTCACGATCGCAGCTCCACGGAAACCTGTTGGTTGACCTTGTCCGTCTTTACCATCATATCTTCCAGCGATTGATCTAACCAGACCATCATCAGTTGAGGTGAATGAATAACGAGAGAAGTCATGTTTTGCAAGACCAGGATTGTAAGGAGGTGTGTTTGAAATAAACTGCATTGCTCCAGGAGCAGTGCTTGCTGCGTTGTTATAGTTTGCTGCACCTAATTGTTTACTTGCATACCAGTTTCCTGTCCAACCCACTCCGGTAGTTGTATGTGTTGTAGGCCCCATACCAACAATATAAGCGTTATTGATATTGCTGTTTCCAGAAGCACTGTAAATACCACCCTGAGGGTAACGAGCCAAAGCATTGGTAATATTGGTATAGATACAAGTACTGTCCCAAGTTGCACCCCAGTTGGTAGAGATATGGGCAACAATTGAACCACTATTTGAATCTCCTATTGGAGAAGCTTGATACGTACTTCCTTTTCTGTGAACAATTGAAACTGCATTTACATTCCAGTTATACTGTAAAGGTTTTGAACTGCTTACAAGCATCCCGTAAATGTTACTGGTTCCACCAATGGCTTTCCATTGAACAGTTGGAGCGGCAACAGCACTCAGATTGTTTACATCTGCTGCTGAAGTAACTTCAACGTTTTCGTTTTGTTGAGCCGGACCTACTTTGGCACTCATTGTAGGATTTGATTCAATTGGATTGTTGAGCACCGCAAATCTTTGCGCCAGTTTCTCAGACATGTTGGTCACACCTGAAGGCGAAATTTTACGACTGCTTTGGGAATAGACACTTACTGCTGCAAGTAAGGCCGACCCGATTAGTAGTTGTTTTTTCATGTTATTTGGTTTTTAGTTGTATTTATTTTTTGAAGTAGCTAAAGTAGTAAAATTAATTCAAAATTATCAATAAAATGCATCCCTTTTAATGAAGGAAAATACCTTATTTAAGGATACGAATTTTAATGATAAAAGGTTGGGTTGAGTGTTTAGGGGAGATTGTTCAGGCTAAGTTACAAAAAAACAAGCTAAAAACAAAAAAAACTGCCCAAAAGCAGTTTTTTTATATATGAAGGGCATAAAATTTACTTTTTATTTACCGATTTGGCCAAGTCAGCCCCTGCTTTGAACTTTACAACTTTTTTTGCTGCGATCTTAATTTCTTTGCCGGTAGCCGGATTACGACCTGTGCGGGCCTTGCGCTTAGCAACAGAAAAAGAACCAAATCCTACTAATCCTATTCTTTCTTCTTTTTTCAAGGCTTTGTTAATAGAGTCAATGGTTGCTTCCAACGCACGTCCTGCATCTGCCTTTGTTAATTTAGCTCCTGCTGAGATCGCATCGATCAATTCTGCTTTGTTCATTTTTTTTAAATTTAAAGTTTAACAATTTATTTATGAGGCGAAGTTAATTCAAAATACAAATTTGTCAAGCGTCTGTTCCTTCTTTGGAATATTTTGTTGAAAAAAAGAATTATGTTAAAAAGCAAGCGATACAACTCAAAAACCCTTGATCGCTTCGCTTTATCCTGTAAAATTCAGGAATAGAACGGATCTTTAAAGAAATCGATCGCCCTTACTCAATCGAAAGCCTTTTAAGAACTCCATTGCCGGCATTCTCTTTTTTCCCTGTTGCTGAAGTTCAAGGATCTCCAATACGCCACCTGAGGCAAAGACCTTAAGCGTGTTGTTTTCGGTTAACAGCAAACCGTTAGTTTCTGAATGAGAAAAGACATGTGCTGCACTTTTAAGTATCTTCCATTCCGAATCTGCTTTTCCTTCACTGTGAAAAACAGTATAAGCCGAGGGAAAGGGAGATAAGCCCCTGATCTGGTCATGTATTTTTTTTACCGGTTGATCCCAGTTGATACGGCAATTGTCTCTGTTCAGTTTGGGTGCGTGACTGATAAGATGATCTGATTGAGCAATGAATGTTAATTCTCTTTTTTCTTTATCTGCTCTTTCAATTTCCTGTACTGTTCGTAAGATCAGCTCAGCGCCTTTATTCATTAGCTTATCATGTAGATCACCGGCGCAATCCTCAGATTCAATAGTAACTTTTTCCTGAAATAAAATATTTCCGGAATCTATTTCATGCTTCAGTTTGAAAGTAGTGATGCCACTTTCGCTTTCACCATTCATAATGGCCCAATTGATTGGCGCCGCACCCCTATAGGCCGGAAGAAGGGAGGCATGTAAATTGTAAGTGCCAAGTCGGGGCATGTTCCAAACCACTTCAGGTAGCATTCGAAAGGCTACAACGATCTGCAGATCTGCTTTGATATTCTTAAGTTCTGAAATGAATCCCTCGCTTTTTAAATTCAAAGGTTGCAAGATCTTTAGCCCTTTACCTACGGCATATTTTTTCACAGCACTTTCCTGAACGATCTTACCACGACCGGCAGGCTTGTCAGGTGCAGTGATAACAGCAGCTATTTCATATTTATTCTCAAGGAGAATATCCAGACTTGCTACTGCAAATTCCGGCGTACCCATGAATACAATGCGCATAGGTAAATTTACTTACAATACTTTAATTAAGGCAAAAAAAAACCGTCGTGGAACACACGACGGTTTTTTTTAGATTAATATGGAAAATTATTCAACAACAATTTTCT
The DNA here is from genome assembly GCA_035438925.1 of Bacteroidia bacterium. GTDB lineage: Bacteria > Bacteroidota > Bacteroidia > B-17B0 > Aurantibacillaceae > Aurantibacillus. Next base: position 4,166 of record DAORJH010000042.1, read on the forward strand.
TCACGCTTCTGTGACCTTGACTTTGTACAGTAAGGAAATAGATGCCTTTTGAAAGATCGTTAACGTTGAAAGAAACTTTTTCTCCGTTCGAGTTACCGGCTTTAACAGCTTTTCCTAACATATCAGTTACTAAATAAGAGTAATCGATTACGCCTTCAACGTTGATGTTGATCAAGTCGTGAGCAGGATTAGGGTAAACTTCCATTGAATTGATTGCACCAGCAATTTCATTTACACCCATGCAAATTGCAACAGTAATAGTTCTTGTTGTTGTGCTGGTTGTTCCAGAATTGTTAGCTACCAAGGTAATGGTATAAGGACCAGTTGCAGTGAAAGTCATTGAAGGATTCACGGCATTTGAGTTAGAAATAGTTGCAGCAGGGTTAGTACTCCATGTATAAGTTGGAGTTGGAGCACCTGTTGAATTGTTTGTCATTGTAACAGCAACGCTTGCACATTGGCTTGAACCAACAGTGAAACTTGCGTTTGCATTGGTAGGAACAAATAAGTTCGGACCACTGTATTTGTAAACTCCACCTGAGCTCGCTAAGGTTTGACTGCTGAATGAACCAACCCAACCGATTTGAGGACCAGCGAAGTCAATAGCTAAATACCCAATGTTTTGGCTGTTCCAGCTATTCCAAGTAACACCGTTGTCAGTTGAGAAAGACAATACCTGATTTCCAGAACCATTCCCGCAAGATGCGAAATAAGAAGTACCAGGGATTGCACAGAAATCATTCAAGCCTAAGTTAGGATCAATTGTTGGGATCAGATTCCAGGTTGCTCCTCCGTCAGTTGTATTGTACATTGTTAATGTACCACTTCCGGTTGGTCCCCAATAAGCTGAAGCAAGACCATAAAGTGGACTAACAAAAGCGATATCACCAACACCTAAAGCTGCACCACCACCAATGGTTGAAGTAAGAGCAGAAACTGACCAGGTAACACCTGCATCATTTGTGCGATATATCCTGTTTTTGTTTGTTCCGAACCAATGGTTAGCAGAACCTTCCTTGCAATATACGTTTACGATTCCGTATTCTCCTGAAGTAGGATTTGGAATATTAGAGCCGGGAACAACTGTCCATGATGTACCTCCGTTTGTAGTTCTGTAAATTTCAAATTCTCCACCGATAGGATCACCCTGAGTGATACCAGTGTTTGCATTCCAGAAGGAAACGACGTTCAGAAATGAACCATTTGGAGTCTGTGAATACATATTGGCCGACAGCATATTTGTCCAAGTGCCACCCCCATTTGTAGTCTTGTGGGCTGCTCCACGGTCATTAGTAGCCTTTAAATAAGCGGAAACCCAGGCAGTGTTACCATCAATTCCTTCCATGTTTGCCATTCTGTAAGTGTTGGTGTCTGCGTAGCAGTTTCCAGAGGTAAATGTTGTTCCACCATCTGTACTTTTTGCATACCAATTGTAATTAGCATTAACGGAAAAACCGTTATATCCTGTTACCCATACAGTATTGATATCAACTGCATCAAGAAATTTGATACCGGCTGAAGTAATGGAAAAGCTGGCATTTTGAGTGATCGTCCAGCTTGGACTAGGTACCTGCTGTGCAATAGCTGCTGTCATGCAAGCCAGGCCTAATGTTGTAAGTAAAGTTTTTTTCATGTTGTTTGTATTTCTAGTTTGATTGATAAAATTAGTGAATTTTTTTCAATATTTCTGAAAATTTTGCTTTAACAAAGCGAAATACTCTATTTTTGCCTAAATTTTTTAATGATCAGTACAGATATAGTTATTGTTGGTGCAGGTCCGGTAGGACTTTTTGCAGTATTTGAGGCAGGTCTGCTTAAAATGCGTTGCCATTTGGTTGATTATCTTCCAAAAGCCGGAGGCCAGCTCTCGGAGATCTACCCAAAAAAACCAATTTATGATATTCCGGGTTTTCCTACTGTTCTGGCTCAGGAACTCATTGATAATTTATTGAAACAGGCAGAACCTTTCAAGCCGGGATTTACTTTTGGCGAAAGAATTGAAAGCCTTGAGAAGAAAGCTGAACGTGACTTTGTACTTACAACCAATCTCGGTACAATCATTCAGGCAAAAGTGGTTGTGATCGCAGGAGGTTTGGGTTGTTTTGAACCAAGAAAACCAGAAGTTGCAGGGCTCGAGAAATTTGAGAATGGAAAAGGCGTTAATTACATGATCATTGATCCCCAGGTTTATCAAGGACAAAAGATGGTGATCGCAGGTGGGGGAGACAGCGCGCTTGATTGGTCCATTTTTTTAGCAGACATCTGCAGTGAGTTAACTCTTATTCATAGAAGTGAAAGTTTTAGAGGTGCGCCAGACAGTGTAAGTAAGGTAATGAAATTAGCCGAGCAGGGAAAAATAAAACTATTGCTCAACTCAGCCATTACAAGTGTTGAAGGAAAAGACAGATTAGAAGGAGTTGAGGTGAATAATTTAAAGACAAATGAAAAGCAAAAAATTACCACAGATCATTTGATACCACTTTTTGGTTTAAGTCCGAAACTCGGACCCATCGAGAACTGGGGCTTGAACATAGATAAAACAGCCATTGAGGTGAATGTCGATGATTACAGTACAAATGTTCCCGGCATTTATGCGATTGGCGATATCAATACCTATAAGAACAAACTAAAACTGATCCTATGTGGATTTCATGAAGCTGCACTCATGAGCCATAGCGCCTATAAATACATGAATCCCGGAATAAAGTACACGATGAAGTACACGACAGTTCAAGGTGTGAATGAGTTTTGATGTGAACCCATGAATGCCCTGGCCACAGTTATTTTAGTTTTATTATTACTCAGTCCCTTCGCACTAATTATTTTTTTCGCAGTTCGCTATCAACGCAAGATGCTGGAAAGAAGTTGGGTGAATATTCAGGATATTTTCGCAGAGAACAGAATTCGTTTGACAAGCGTTGTGCCAGAAAAAACAAGAGTTATTCCCGATATTCATGGAGAAACTGAAGAATTCAAAATAAGAGTTTACTCCTATTATGTAGGTACAGGAAAAAGCAGAACGCTTATTACTTCAACTCTATTTGAACTGAAAAAAATTCACCTCCCTTCTTTTACGTTGGGAAGAGAGAATATTTTCACAAGAGTCGGAGAAGTACTAGGCATAAAAGATATTAAAACTGGAGACGAAGAATTTGATAAGACCTTCCGGTTAAAGAGCAATTCAGAAAGTGAAACGCTCCGACTTTTTAATGATCAACTGATCGGTCAATTCAACAGTGAAAAGAAAGGCTTTTACGGAAAAATAGAAAGTTCGGGCAAACAACTTGTGATGAATTATTACGGAATGCCCGGGTTCAAGATCGGATTGAAACACTACAGATTGCTTTTCAAAGTGAGTTTAGCGATCCTGTCTGCTTGCGCAAAAAACAAAGGAAATTCCCCTTTAAACTAATTTCAGCTTTTCAATTTCCTTCTGCTGACAAACAAGAGCTCCTCTCTTTTCTTTCCAGAATTGAGCAAGGTATTCCTGTTCTGTTTGCCCCGGTGTTGGCACAAGTATCATCTTCTTTTTACCTAAATGATCAAGGTCCATCAAGGTGCTGTAACCACTTCTGCAAATGATGGTTTCAGAGGCTTGTATCATTTCTGAAAGCGCGTGTATATTGGGCGAGGTGAAAATTTTGAGATTGGGAATTGAACTTTTTTCATCACTGAATGAATGCGAACAAAGCGCAAATTTCTTTTCCGGAAACCCTACTGCTTTTTTAAGAAGTAATTGTGCCAGAATTGTGTGCTGAGGTTCAGGACCAGACAAAAGAAATAAATAGTCGAATTTTTTTTCTGTAATACTAGCGTGCAAACGACTTAGCGGACCAATGAATTTCACATTCGTGTGAAATTGTTTTCCGTGGGATAAACTTCCGGATAGGGATACGCTTTCCTCTGTGTGATCAGGGATCCATACTTCATTGAAGCGCTCAATGTATCTTTTATTGATACCCTGCAGAAAGGAAGAAGCAAATGGTGTTCGAAGAAAAACCTGGTGAGTGATAAAGACGGTGTAGGCTTCATTCGAATAAAGTCCGAAGCGATTATCGCTGATGACCACATCGATCTTATGTTTCCTGATGATTTCGTTCAGCTGCGCATGTTCTTTTCTGATGATGGATCTGATCCTGAAGAATTGTGCCGCCAATTTCATCCAAAGCGGAAGAGAAGATGAATAAGAGATAGAGTAAGAAGGGAGCGAAACAGTTGGAAGATCTTCGAATTCTTCCTTAAAAATCTTTTCGGTGGATGCTGTGACTCCCAGCATGATCTGATTGTTCTTTTGCAATTCGCGGATCAAAGGAACGCATCGCGTTGCATGTCCGGTTCCCCAGTCAAGCGCCGAAATTAAAATATTTTTACCTGTAAACAGTTATATTAGAAGTAGGAACCAATGAGAAGAAGCGAATTATTTTTTCTTTTTCCACTGTTCTTCTCTCGCTTTTTCATACATACTTATCCACTCTTTTACGCTGATCTTAGAAGCCAGTTCACCGATCAGCTTGAACGGGATCTCTTCCGGTTTTTTAAAGCGAATACAACCTTTTCCCATATCCAGCTTAGACTTAGATTGCTTCTTGAACTCATCCGTGAACCATTTGAGTAAAACGGGATTGGAATAGATTCCCATGTGATAAACAGCAATGAAATTCTTCTGAGATGCGATGCTCATGAAAGGCAGTGGAATTTTCGGATCACAGTGATATCCTTCTTTATAAATGGAATGTGGTACGCTAAATCCTACCATGCCATATCCCATTCCTTCCTTGAATCCGGCAGGAATATTTTTTTTAATGATACTTCTTAATTCCTTGAAAGATTTTTTTCTTTCCGGAGGAAGCTCCTCAATGTATTCCGAAACGGTTTTTGCTTTTGAGATCATCAAAAATGGATTTATGCATCAATTTTTGCGTACTTGGCATTCTTCTCAATGAAATCTCTCCTTGGAGGCACTTCATCTCCCATGAGCATGCTGAATATTCTGTCCGCCTCGGCAGCACTGTCAATATTCACTCTGCGCAATGTTCTTGAATCCGGATTCAATGTTGTTTCCCACAATTGTTCAGCGTTCATCTCACCAAGACCTTTGTATCGTTGTATGTTCACGCTGTCGGTTTTTTCTCCGCCCATTTCCTTCACAGCAATATCTCTTTGCTCTTCATTCCAGCAATAACGCTGATCTTTCCCCTTCTTCACCAAATACAATGGAGGCGAGGCAATATACACATGTCCTTTTTCGATCAACTCCTTCATGTGACGGAAGAAGAAAGTAAGGATCAAAGTTGTAATATGTGAACCGTCCACGTCGGCATCACACATGATCACGATCTTGTGGTAGCGTAGTTTTTCAATATTCAGTGCTCTTTCATCTTCTGTTGTTCCCCTGAAAACACCAAGCGCTGTAAAAATATTCTTGATCTCTTCATTTTCGTAGATCTTGTACTCCAAAGCCTTTTCTACATTCAGGATCTTTCCCCTCAAAGGAAGAATGGCCTGAAATTCACGATTACGTCCCTGTTTTGCTGTTCCTCCCGCCGAATCTCCCTCTACCAGGAAAAGTTCACATGCATAAGGATCTCCACTTGCACAGTCTGCAAGTTTTCCCGGAAGACCTGAGCCTGTCATCACGTTCTTACGCTGTACCATTTCACGGGCTTTACGAGCCGCATGTCTGGCTGTTGCCGCAAGGATCACTTTGTCAATGATCGTTCTCGCTTGTTTCGGATGTTCTTCCAAATAATTCTGTAAAGCTTCACTGATGGCAGTGTCCACCGCGCCAATGGCTTCGTTATTTCCCAATTTCGTTTTTGTCTGTCCTTCAAATTGTGGTTCCTGTACCTTTACCGAAATAACCGCTGTTAATCCTTCCCTGAAATCGTCTCCGCTGATCTCGAATTTCACTTTGGAAAGCAAGCCGTTCTTATCAGCGTAATTCTTCAATGTACGCGTTAATCCTCTTCTGAATCCGGAAAGATGTGTTCCGCCTTCATGTGTATTGATATTATTCACATAACTCTGAATACTCTCGCTGAAAGAATTGTTGTACAGCATGGCCACTTCAACCGGAATGATGCCCGAGTTGTTTTCAATATAGATCGGTTCTTCGATGAGTTTTTCTTTCGCTCCGTCCAGATACATGACAAATTCCCTTAATCCTCCTTCAGAGAAAAACTCTTCGCTGAATGAATTTCCGTTCTCATCTTTTTGTCTGTCATCGATCAGTGTCAGTTTAATTCCTTTATTCAGGTAGGATAATTCTCTGATCCTATTTGCTAAAGTCGTGTAATTGTATTCTCCAGCTATAAAGATGCTAAGGTCGGGCGTGAACGTGATCGTCTTTTATGCCTAGTACTTCTCCGACTCTTGTG